>CANTHI010000116.1 GCA_947653505.1 uncultured Eubacterium sp. | reverse complement strand
CCGAAGCGGCACCTTTAGCTGCTGGCGGTACGCCAGAAGCGAACCAGGTGCCGCGTCCGTCCGGTACCAAAGAGTAAATGCAGAATGCTTAGAGCTTCTTACATTCTGGAAACCGGAACAATGAAACAGGGCCGGTTCCCTCATCCGGTGTCCGCATAGCCATTCCCCCCCCGCCCAAAAAAAAATACACAGAATGGATTTTGTTCAACCCCCTTTTTTCAGCACCCGCAAAATATGCATACAATAAAGTCTGACCCTCTCCCCAGCATCATTCCCCAGCTGCCCCGCCTCAAAATACGAAACAGGAGCTTTATAATGCGTAAACAGCGCAGGCGTAAAGACTTCCTCATACTGTGGGAGAAATTCCCCTGCTTTTTTACTGTAACAGTTCGCAGCAGACGCCTTTTCCCGATGCGACGGATCGACATACGATGCCACGCTTTTATGGATAGCCAGATCCTCATCCGGCAGATAATAATAATTCTTATAATCCGGATAAAAATATTTCAAAGTCCCCTCCAGCACAGGAATGCGAAAAAAGGCCCGGTCTTTGTCCGCGTGCAGATAAAAATTATCATTGTTACATGAGATGGCAGCCGGAAGCTTTTCCTGCAGACCGCACGATACTGTCAGCTCCGTGCCGTCGGATCCGTCCATCTTCCGGTAAGCGGAAAGCGTCCATGTTTCCGGTGTCAGACCGCCGTTAAAAAAGGTATCCAGCGCTGTCAGGGAAAGCAGCCGTACCGTTCCAAGCAGATCATCCAGATTGTGCTTTAGCAGTATTTCTGCAAGCTCTTCCTGCGGATGAGTGATATAGCGCTGGTAGATTCTGACCAGATCCCCGCCGCTGTCCGGATTGGTACGGTGGATGCCCAGATACCGCTCCAGCGTCTGCAGCTTATAATTTTCCAGTCCGAGAATATACCGGTAAGCCCGTGCGGTATCGTACAGGTCTGCGGAATGTAGGGGACGGGGCAGGGCAGGGATGCCCAGCCTGTTTCTGCATGCTTCTAAAAACGGAAGGTCAAAGTGATTTCCATAAAAGGTGACAACGGTACCGGCCTGTTTCATCAGATTGTCCAGAGCGGTGATAAGCTGCGGCTCTTCTTCTGGGGATTCGGCAAAAAACTGTTCGCTGACCAGTGCGCCGCCCTGGATATATGCGGCGCCGGTGAGGTAAAGCTGGCTCTTTGCGCGGGAAAATCCGGTAGTTTCGATGTCTAAAAACAGCGTGTGTCCGGACAGAAGAGCGCAGGATTCCGGTACATTAGGCAAAATATTGTTTTTTTTGATATTTTTCATTTTTTTTATCTCCATATTGCACAATTTTTCGGAAAGTATTATAATAAAAAGGATTGTATGATAAATTTCCTCTGCAGACGGAATCATCAGATGATGGATGCTGTCTGTTTCTGATGGAATCTGCTACAGATTTATCATATCACGGATGCATGTATTTCGAAACCCTGCAATTCTGAAACGTACGATGGGATCATACATATAGGAGAAAGTGTATGTGATCACCGGTCAGAGGAATCGCATCAGGTATGCATGCATGCTTTCAATACTAATTAGAAAGAAGGGGACGTAAAATATGGGATTACGTACATTTAAAAATGGCGTCCATCCTTTCGAAGGAAAGGAATTGTCCAAGGAAAAGCCAGTGCAGGAGCTGCTTCCGAAGGGAGAACTGGTATTTCCGGTATCACAGCATATTGGCGCACCTGCAAAGCCGGTCGTAAAAGCCGGTGATACCGTATTAAGAGGCCAGGTCATAGCTGAGGCGGGGGGATTTGTATCCGCTCCGATCCATTCTTCTGTGTCTGGAAAAGTCAAAAAGATCGAGCCGCGCCGTGTGCCGGTGGGAGATCTGGTCAACTCGATCGTGATCGAAAGCGATGGAGAGATGAAAGAGGTAGAATATAAGGAATCTCCAAATATCTCTGTCCTGACCAAAGAAGAAATCATTGAGAAAGTCAAAAATGCCGGCGTTGTCGGCATGGGCGGTGCCGGTTTCCCGACGCATGTCAAGCTTTCTCCGAAAGAACCGGACAAAATCGAATACATCATTGCCAACTGCGCAGAGTGTGAGCCGTATCTGACCTCGGATTACCGGCGTATGATGGAAAATCCGGAGCAGCTTGTAGAGGGCATGAAGATCGTATTACAGCTCTTCCCGCAGGCCAAAGGTGTGTTCGGTGTGGAAAACAATAAAAAAGACTGTATCGAAAAGCTGGAAGAGATCGTAAAAGACGATCCGCGTCTGGAAGTAGCCGAGCTTATGACCAAATACCCGCAGGGCGGGGAACGTCAGCTGATTTACGCGGTTACTGGCAGATCGATCAATTCATCCATGCTTCCGGCAGATGCAGGCTGTATTGTAGATAACGTAGAGACACTGGTAGCTATTTACAATGCCGTAAAACTGGGCAAGCCGGTGATGAACCGTATTTTTACCGTAACGGGAGACGCGGTCAGCGATCCGCGCAATTTTTATGTATGTACCGGAACGAATTTTCAGGAAATTTTGGACGCAGCCGGCGGATGCAAGCTGCCTCCGCAGAAAATGATTGCCGGCGGGCCGATGATGGGGTTTGCGCTGTTTGGTCTGGATGTTCCGGCTACAAAGACCAGCTCCGCGCTGCTTTGTATGACGAAGGATGAGGTGGCAGCCTGCGCGCCTACCGCATGTATCAACTGCGGCCGCTGTGTGGATGCCTGTCCGGAGCTTTTAATTCCATCCAGACTTGCAAAGTTTTCGGATCATGGAGACAAAGAGACATTTGAAAAGTGGAATGGCATGGAATGTGTGGAATGTGGAAGCTGCAGCTTTATCTGCCCGGCCAGAAGACAGCTGGCACAGTCCATTAAGACGATGAAGAAGAACATTCTTGCAGATCGAAGGAAAAAGTAAGAAGAATAGGAATGAAAGAAAAGGAATACGAAGAAAGAGGTGAACAACTGTGAGTGATATGTTAAAAGTTTCATCTTCACCACATGTCCGTGCCAAGGATACTACGGACAAAATTATGCTGTATGTCATTCTGGCATTACTGCCTACCAGTCTGTTCGGCGTTTACAACTTTGGACTGCGGGCCCTGATCCTGATTGTACTGACCATTTTAAGCTGTATGGCTTCGGAATGGGTGTTTGAAAAAATTACAAAGCGTCCCAATACGCTGCATGATTTAAGTGCGGTTGTTACCGGTCTGCTGCTGGCGTTAAACCTTCCGGTGTCCCTTCCGTACTGGCAGGCAGTATTGGGCGGTGTGTTTGCGATTGTAGTAGTAAAAATGCTGTTTGGCGGTCTGGGGCAGAACTTTATGAACCCGGCGCTTGGAGCAAGATGCTTCCTGCTCATTTCCTTTACCGGTAGCATGACAGCCTTTACATATGACGGCGTAAGTACGGCGACGCCGCTGGCCCTGTTAAAAAGCGGGGAAAAGCTGGACGTGACCGTAATGGATATGCTGATCGGAAAGACAGCAGGTACGATCGGCGAGACATCCGCGATTGCGATTTTAATCGGAGCGATCTTTCTGATTTTAATGGGAGTCATTGATCTTAGAATCCCCGCTTCTTATATTATTACGTTTACGATATTTATTCTGCTGTTTGGCGGACATGGATTTGACTGGACATTTGTGACAGCCCAGCTTTGCGGCGGCGGTATTATGCTTGGCGCGTTTTTCATGGCGACCGATTATGTTACCTCACCGATTACCCCGCTCGGTCAGATTATTTTTGGTATTATTTTAGGACTGCTGACCGGAATTTTCCGTATTTTTGGCGCTAATGCAGAAGGTGTATCCTATGCGATCATTTTCAGCAACCTGTTAGTACCGCTGATTGAACGGTTTACAGTTCCGACAGCGTTTGGCAAAGGAGGGAAGCAGGCATGAAAAATAAGATTATCCATGACGCGGTGATCCTTACGGTCATTACATTAATCGCCGGCTTTTTACTTGGTCTGGTTCATGATATTACGCTTGAGCCGATTGCAAAAGCAAATTATGACAAGGAGCAGACCGCATACCGGAATGTGTTTGCGGATGCGGCTTCTTTTGAGGAATATGCGGAATTTGACGTGGATGCGGCGACCAAAACAGCGGCAGACGCAGGCTATGCGAATGATCTCGTGGAAGGTGCGCAGGTAGCGCTGGATGACGCGGGAAATACGCTTGGCTACGTGATCACAGTGACTTCTACGGAAGGCAGTCAGGCAAACATTACCCTGTCGATGGGAATTACGGTGAATGGCGATTTAAATGGATACGCGACCACATCAATCAGCGAGACACCGGGACTTGGCTCAAAGGTTGCGGACGCAGATTTCAAATCCCAGTTTGAAGGGAAAAATGTGGAAGCTTTTGAAGTGACCAAAACAGGCGCTTCCGCAGACAATCAGATAGATGCCTTAAGCGGCGCGACGATTTCCTCAAGAGCCGTTACAAATGCGGTCAATGCTGGACTCGCTTATTTCAGAAGTATAGGAGGCGGTAATTAATGGCAGAAATAGGAGTAGAAATTGATAAAAATACGGATTTGGGAAAAACATGCAGCGAACGGCTGTATAACGGGATTGTAAAAGAAAATCCGACGTTTATCCTGATGCTTGGTATGTGTCCGACGCTCGCGGTTACGACATCGGCGATGAATGGCGTCGGTATGGGACTTTCCACGACGATCGTGCTTGTCATGTCCAACCTGATGATTTCCTTATTACGTAAGATCATACCGGACGGCGTGCGTATGCCTGCGTTTATCGTGATCGTAGCATCTTTTGTAACGATGATCCAGTTTATGATGCAGGGCTTTACACCGGATTTATACGCTTCGCTCGGTCTGTATATTCCGCTGATCGTAGTAAACTGTATTATTTTGGGACGTGCGGAAAGCTATGCTTCCAAAAATCCTGTTATTCCATCGATTTTTGACGGAATCGGCATGGGACTTGGATTTACGTTCGGACTGACGATGATCGGTATTTTCCGTGAGATTCTGGGTGCGGGCCAGATCTTTGGCGTACAGGTACTGCCGCTGGCTGACGCGGCAGCAGGCAAGGCAGGCTTTACACCGATTACGATCTTTGTGCTTGCACCGGGGGCGTTTTTCGTACTGTCGATGCTTGTTGCGGTTATGAACATCATCAGAAAACGCGCGGAAGAAAAAGGAAAACCGCTTCCGCCGGCACAGGGATGTCTGGCAGGTGACTGCTCTTCATGCGGCAACGCATTATGCAGCGGCCATTTACATTCCGGCGAAAAGAAAGATGAAGTATAGGAGGACAGATAGATGACAGAATTAATTCTGACCGCCATCGGTGCGGCAATTGTAAATAACGTTGTGTTAAGCCAGTTTCTCGGAATCTGTCCATTTCTTGGTGTATCCAAAAAAGTAGACACGGCAGCCGGCATGGGCGGAGCGGTTATTTTCGTTATTTCGCTGGCATCGTTTGCCACAGGACTGATTTACAAATTTATATTAAATCCACTGGACGTCGCATATCTGCAGACGATTGTCTTTATCGTTGTCATAGCGGCGCTCGTACAGTTCGTAGAGATGTTTTTAAAGAAATTCATGCACGCTTTGTATGAATCGCTCGGCGTATATCTGCCGTTAATTACGACAAACTGTGCAGTGCTTGGTGTCGCGTTAAACAGTGTTACATATGGATACAGCATCTTAAAGACGGTAGTGTATGGATTTTCCACAGCGGTTGGTTTCTTTATCGCGATCGTGATTATGGCAGGCCTGCGTGAAAAGATCGAATACAACGATGTGCCGGAGACATTCAAAGGCTCTGCGATCGTACTTGTTACCGCAGGACTGATGTCTATCGCATTTTTCGGATTTTCCGGAGTTATATAGGAGGACAGTCAGATGAATATAACAGCTATTATGATTGCTGCCGCAGCGGTCGGCGGCACAGGAATCCTGGTCGGCCTGATCCTTGGTATCGCAGGAGACCGTTTAAAGGTAGAAGTCGACGAAAGAGAAGAAAAGATTCTGGGCGTCCTTCCTGGCAACAACTGCGGCGGCTGCGGGTATCCCGGATGCTCTGGCCTTGCGGCAGCGATTGTCAAGGGCGAGGCTCCGGTCGGCCAGTGCCCGGTCGGCGGTCCTTCTGTAGCAGCAGCGATCGGTGATATTATGGGCGTGGCTGCGGAAGAAGGCGGACGTAAGGTCGCGTTTGTAAAATGCGGCGGCAATTGCGAAAAAGCAAAGCAGGATTATGAGTACAGCGGCGTGGAAGACTGTCAGGCAGTCGTTTACGTACCAAACAAAGGGCCAAAATCCTGTAATTACGGGTGTATGGGCTTTGGCTCCTGTGTTAAGGCATGTCCGTTTGACGCCGTACACATCATAGACGGGATCGCAGTCGTAGATCCGGAAGCATGTAAAGCCTGCGGCAAGTGCGTGGCGGCATGTCCGAATAACCTGATTGAGCTGGTGCCTTACGACGCACCGGTAAAAGTCCTTTGCAATTCCAAAGGCAAAGGCAAGGAAGTCATGGCAGCCTGCTCCGCAGGATGTATCGGATGCCATTTATGTGAGAAAAACTGTGAGCATGACGCAATTCATGTAACAGATAATATCGCGCATATTGACTATGCAAAATGTACCGGATGCGGGACCTGCGTAGAAAAGTGCCCGAAGAAGGTCATTCATATGGTATCAAAATAAGGACAGTATAGTATCATGATAAAAACCTCTGGGACAGATTCTGTTCAGAGGTTTTTATCGGCATATCGTAAAAAACAGGCTGGAACGAAAAAAGGGCAGAGCAGAAAAACAGAACAGAAAGGCGGGCATGTACAATGACAGAAAAAGAATTTACAGATGCATTTATGCAGGGACTTTTGCAGAAAGAGGAATGGCACCTTACTCCTGAAAGTATTACCTATTATGAGGATGGACTTACGGCTTCGCCAGATGATAAGGAAACACTGGAGATCATCCGCAATACGAATATCCGCTATCACAAGACAGAATCGGATACCCTGATCGGCAGCTTCGTAGTCATACGGCTGCAAGAAGACGGGCTGCAGAATATGTGCCGTTTTGAAACGGCATATCTGTACCAGAGCTATCAGGAGCAGGGATGGGACTATGTATGGGAGATTGTGCGGCAGAATCTGAACGCAATCAATACGTTTTGCAGCTCGGACGTTTTTTCTGCTCTGGATCAGTATGAGGCGGCTAAAAAGCACCTGATCATCCGGCCTTTGAATTTTAACGATCACCGGTTCCGGCTGAAAGACCATATGTACCGCAGGATCGGGGATATCGCGCTCGTACTGTATATGGTGATCAGCGAGAACAAAGAACAGGGGCTGACGACATCCAAGGTTCCGAAAGCCGCGTATGACAAATGGGGAGTTTCCGAAGATCAGATCTTTGAAGAAGCGCTGATGAATACGTATGTCCTTGCACCGCCGCGCATGTATCTGAATCCGATGGATACGCTCAATCCTCCTTATGCGAAAGGCGCGTTTATGGCTGTCGGCAGCGGAATGGACAAAATTCTTCCGATGCAGATACCGACTGTTACAACGACAAAACAGACCAATGGAGCCATTGCGATGTTTTATCCGGGTGTAAAGGAAAAAATAGCGCAGATGGCCGGCGGGAATTTTTACGTCGCATTTACAAGTATCCATGACGCGCAGATCCATTGCGAAAAGTCTTTTCCGCCACGGAATATTTTGAAAAATTTAAAAGGTGTGCTTGCGGAGTTTGATCCGTCGGAGATTCTTTCCAGAAAAGTATTTTTGTATGATGCACAGACGAAGGAATTTGCGCCTTTAGAGTTGTGATATTCTAACCTGGAATATGAGAATCAGCTGAAATAAGGGCATTTGCCCCTGAATAATATTTAACAGTGGTACAGGCGGCTTTCTTAAATTGATGCCATAGGAATTTAGGTACTCGCAGGAGAAAGGATTGAAGACTTTATGCTAACGGTCATTTTGGCTTGTTACACTGGAAGACTGTGCTGACAGTGAAGATGATTTGATAATCAATTTGGTATATGATCAGCTGAAAGATGCTTCGGACAATTTTTTGACATCTCAGTTAAGCAATATGGTTATGATGCATTTGCAAAATCAGGCATTGCTTTTAACCAGGAAATCTTATATAATTAATAGTGAGGACAGGCAAAATTTAATATAGGCTTTGGAGGAACCGATTATGTATAGCTCAATTATCGAGATTAAGAAAAGTATTAATGGTGAGGCCTTACGGAAATTACGTGAAACTGCAGAAAAAGCGTTTGATAACCGCGCGGGAAAAGTAGAGAACTCCAGTACAGATTCGCACAGGCTAATTTTTGAGGGTGGAGAGAATGCTTATCCATGTTTAGATCTGGGGACAGCGTTTTTAGCCAGAGAAAATGGTTTTTTAAAGCATGTGATATCCTGGTGGTGGCTGGATGATGAAGAGTCTTGTGACAATTGTGATGTGCTTAAAGTTTACGAAACAAAATTGAGGTAGGTGGTTGAAAGCATGGAGAATGTCAGAAAACAAATCACGTTTGATCTCGATACAAAAGCTCTGGAGAAATACTATCCAACAGAAAACTGGCATAATGCATATGAAATCATTAAGCGTCATATGTTGAAAAATAATTTTGAATGGATACAAGGTTCCGTGTACATATCTAAAATTTCCTTGACAACAGCAGAAATTACAGACCTATTAGTTGATTTGGTTATTACGAATCCCTGGCTCAACCTTTGTATGCGCGATTGTCGCGAAACCAATATTGGTAAGGAGCATAGCAAGAACCATGTGTTTGATAAAGCATTCGAAATTGAGCCAGGATAGGCATCACGACTTTATACTGGATAACAGTATAAAGTCGTTTATATTTAACTTAATCTGGATAAACCAAAACAGTATGAATGAGTCTTCCTTATCTTCTTCATTTTCGCCGTTAATGTTATCCCTGTTTGTTTTAAGATCTTGTGTCATATGATCGTTAAATTCTTTTATTCGTTTTCGTAACTTTTACCAGCTTGCCTTCTTAACACCCGGGATCTTACCGTC
>CANTHI010000115.1 GCA_947653505.1 uncultured Eubacterium sp. | reverse complement strand
TATTTTTACTATGGGGTATAGCAAAAACTATATAATGTATTGGGGGGTTTTTACGTTAATTATAATACCATCTTTGCACAGATAAGTGTGCACAAACTTCAAAAAATAATTGATTTTTTTTTGTGCATTTCATGCATAAAGTTTCCTGTTCAGGATCATCACTCCCCATATATTGCACATCTTTATCCTTCCATCAGAGGGATTTCTTTCTTCTCTGAAAACAACGCTTCAAACTCCTCCCTGCTGATCTTTTCTTTTTCCATCAGCAGGTCCGCGCACTGATGCAGCACCTGCTCGTACTGGTGGATAATCTCTTTTGCCCTGAGATAACACTCATCAATAATCCGTTTTACTTCCTGATCGATCAGCGTTGCTACATTCTCACCATATCCTTTTGTATGCGCCAGATCCCTGCCAATAAATACTTCATTATCATCTTCATCGTAGCAGATCAGCCCCAGATTTTCCGACATGCCATATCTTGTCACCATTGCCTTTGCCATCGCGGTTGCCTGCTTGATATCCTGCGACGCGCCGGTTGTAATATCTTCAAAAATCAGCTCCTCTGCTACCCGTCCGCCCAGATCTACGACAATTTCCTGCAGCATCCGGCCTTTTGTATTGAACATCTCATCTTTTTCCGGCAGCGGCATCGTATATCCGGCAGCTCCCGAACCAGTCGGGATAATCGATACCGAGTAGACCGGTCCGACATCCGGCAGCACGTGAAATAAAATCGCATGACCAGCTTCGTGGAATGCGGTAATCCGTTTTTCCTTTTCGCTGATTATCCGGCTCTTTTTCTCAGCTCCAATCCCCACTTTGACAAACGAACTCCGGATATCGTCCAGTCTGATATACCCGCGGTCCTCTTTCGCCGCACGGATGGCAGCCTCATTGAGCAGATTCTCCAGATCTGCTCCGGTAAATCCCGCTGTTGTCTGCGCGATCTGCTTAAGATCCACGTCTTCACTCAATGGTTTATTTTTCGCATGTACATGCAGGATTTCCTCACGTCCGCCGACATCCGGCCTGCCGACATGCACCTTGCGGTCAAAACGCCCCGGACGCATGATCGCCGGATCCAGAATGTCCACACGGTTGGTCGCCGCCATGACAATAATGCCCTCATTGACGCCAAAGCCGTCCATCTCTACCAGCATCTGGTTCAGCGTCTGCTCGCGCTCATCATGTCCGCCACCCATACCAGTCCCACGTCGTCTGGCCACCGCGTCTATCTCGTCGATAAATACGATACACGGCGCGTTTTTCTTGGCATCATCGAATAAATCCCGCACACGGGAAGCGCCGACGCCGACAAACATCTCTACAAAGTCTGAACCGGAAATACTGAAAAACGGCACGCCAGCCTCTCCCGCGACTGCCTTTGCAAGCAGCGTTTTGCCAGTCCCCGGAGGGCCTACGAGCAGGATTCCTTTTGGGATTCTGGCTCCAAGCTTTGTATATTTGCCAGGCTCCCGCAGAAAATCCACGATTTCTTCCAGCTCTTCTTTTTCTTCTTTCAGTCCGGCTACTTTGGAAAAATTAATCGATTTCATTTCATTCGTATACATTCTGGCACGGCTCTTGCCAAAATTCATCATTTTCGGACCACCTCCGCCACCTGCCGACTGATTTATATTATTCATAATCAAAAACAGAATAAACATGGCTCCAAAAATAATCAGATATGGGAGCCACGTAGACAGCCAGCTGGCTCTCGGAATGTTTTTCAGCAGATAATTATAAAACTGATTCTGTCTGAGATATTCCTGCTCCGCATTGACATCCGATACTACGATCTCATGACGGTCCGCATCCTCCTTCAGCGTTACGACAAGCGTACCGGTCGGCGTCTCCGCGTTCTGTTCGATAATGACAGAATAAATCTTTCCTCCTTCCAGATCCGCCTGATACTGATGATACGTATACGTATCTGATGTAATATCCGTCTCACTTAAAAAATACCATATGCCAACGACTCCCAATACGAGGATGGCATACAAAACAAAACCTCGATAATTTCTTTTCAAGCTGCAACCTCCTTCTACTCACCCTCTACGACTCCAATATAAGGAAGATTTCTGTATCTTTGTGCATAATCCATCCCATACCCTATTACAAATTTATTTGGAATCACGAATCCATTATAATCAACCTGCACCTGCACGACCCGCCGCTCCGGTTTGTCCAGCAGCGTACACAGCCGCAGACTCTTTGGCCCGCGTGCGCGCAGATTTTCCAGCAGAAGGCTCAGCGTCCTGCCGGTATCGATAATGTCTTCGACGACGAGCACATGTTTTCCCGCAATATCTTCTATTAAATCTTTCGTGATATTGACCTGCCCGCTGGAGCTTGTATCCGCACCATAGCTGGACGCCTCCATAAAATCCAGGATCACCGGCACGGTAAGCCGCTTTGTCAGCTCCGTACAGAAATAGACCCCTCCGCGCAGGATGCCGACTGCAACAATCTCTTCTCCCCGATAGTCTTCGTTAATCTGCGCAGCAATCTCTCCGATTCGTTTCTTTACTTCTTCCTCTGAAATCATTACCTGAATCTTGTGTTCTTCCATCTTCTTTTCCTCCGCAAAAAGTAACCTCCAATATTCTTCTGGTATGTGCATTTACTTTATAATAGCTGCTGATCCGGTATCCGACTACCCACATAATATGCGTTCCGTCAGCCACCAGCAGCAGATGCTCCCGTTCCTTCACAGGAATCTTTTCATTCACCAGATATTTTTTCAGCTTCTGGCGGCTGCCGGAAGCATCGATTACCAGATAATCCCCCGGCTGTCTGTATCTGATACAGAATCCATGCTTTATCTTATCATAATCAAACCATTTCGTATACTTGTTTTTGGAAATTTGTGACATATGCTCAGAAATATCTTCGATGATCCGAAACGAAAACTGTTTTTCCAGTTCTTCCTTCCCTTCCTGCTCTTTTTTTTCTGCATTTTCCACATTTTTTTCCAGACGAATCTCCACACCGCTGTAAACTCTTACTGCTTTCAGCCCATGCGGAAGCTGTACCTGCCTGCCGTTTTGCCGTTCAAACAGACCACGTACCTGCCGGATATGCTCTCTGGTCAGATCCTTTCTGCTCCCTGCCAGCGTCCCGAGCGTCTGATGCAGCAGCTCGTTCTGAATAACCGGGTCCATCTTTAGAAACGGATCTTTTAAAATCTCCGCCTGCTGCCCCGTCATTCTGCAGCAGATATTCTGTGCATCTGCCGCCTGCTGCCGCAAATATTCACCGGCTTCCCGCAGCTGCTGCGCCGTCTGGTACATATGCTCTGCCGCGCGGCTGTTGATCCCCTGCAGCACAGGCAGTATCTGATGCCGGATCTGGTTCCTGCTGTAGATATCCATCTCATTCGTAGCATCCATGCAGTAATCCTGTCCCATCTGAGACAAATACGCCTCGATTTCTTTGCGGCTGATCTGAAGCAGCGGCCGGATAATATCCCCGCACACAGGCGCCATTGCCGCCAGCCCGCGTATCCCTGTCCCCCGTGCCAGATGAAACAGCATCGTCTCCGCATGGTCTTCCAGATTATGCGCAACCGCAATCCGGACTTTCCTTCCTGTACATTTTTCTTTCTTTTCCCGCAGCTTCCGAAACGCCTGATACCGTACCGCCCTGCCCGCTTCTTCTTCGCTCATCCCATGCGCACGCGCATACGCCGGCACCTGACAGCTGCAGATATGACACTCTATGCCTCTTTTCTCACAAAAAGACCTGACAAACCGTGCATCCCTTTCCGCTGCTTCTCCACGGATGCCATGATTGATATGCACGACAGATACCTCATGCCCAAATACTTCCCGCAGCTGCAGCAGCACGAGCAGCAGGCACATCGAATCGGCCCCGCCAGAAACCCCGGCGATCAGGTGTGTGCCTGCTTCTATCATCTGATGCTGGCGGATATATTCCTCCGTCTTTTGTACCAGCCTGTCCTGATTTTCATCCATTTTTCTATTCTCCGTTTTTCTCCTGTGCATCATCCATTTTTTGTTTTATTCTTTCCGTATCATTCCTGCAGCTTTAAGATCTATATATCTGCACCACTCATATTCCTGCCAGTCCATACTGTCTGCATCATCCATCTGATCCGTCCATATCACTCCTGTTATCCTGTTCATATCCCCGTTTTCTGTCCGGATTATTTTTCCCATATGCCGCATACAAGAATCGTCATATCATCCGGCGCTTTTCCCCCGGTACGCTCCAGTACCTCTTCCAGTATCGCATCCGCCATCTGTCCCGGATGCTTTACCGACAGCTCTTTCAGCATTCTGCACATCACCAGATCCGGATCCTCTTCCTGCAGATATTCTAACACACCATCTGTCATCATGACAAGGAAATCACCGTCCGCCAGCTGTTTTTTTGTATTGCCTGTCTCAATCCGGTGCGTAACCCCAACAGGCAGTGAGTCCGATTCCACCTGCTCCACAAAATCCCGGTGTTTAATAAATGTCGTCGCGGCACCTATTTTATACAGATGGCAGATTCCGGTATACAGATCCAGCGAACAGATATCCACGGTAGAATACTGATCGTCTTCTCCGCGGATGACCATTGCCGAGTTCATCATCTTAAGAGCAGTCTCCTCAGAAAAACCTGCCTCCAGAAACTTTTCCAAAAGCTCCAGCACCAGCTCGCTTTCCTTGCAGGCATTGCTGCCGGAGCCCATCCCATCGGACAGCATCATCGCCATCTGGCCGTTATCCATCTCCAGAAATGAATAATTATCTCCCGATACCCGTCCGCCGTCTTTGACCATGCGCGCTACCGCATGCGTCTCATGAAAACACGTATCTTCTTCAAATACGACCACTGCTCCCTGCGGACTGACCATTGCACGCTCATCCCTGTGCGGGCGCATATTGCGCTCCAGTCCGGCTGAAACCGCTTTGGCAAGCTCCTTCATACTGATGCAGCTGCCGTTTTTCGCATAAGCATCACACGTAAACTGCCACCGCCCGTTTTTATTTTCATATACATGCGGCTTTTGTACAATGACGCCCCGCTCTCTGGCACGGTACTTTACTTCTGCCAGCAGCTGGCGGTTTTGCTGCGTAATCTCATTTTTCTCGTTTGCACAGTCTTCCATAATATACGCCATTGCATCCAGCTGCTGCGCTATAATTTCCCGGTTTTCCAGCAGACGGTTATACCACGCCAGATTGAGTCTCGCTTTTTCAAAAATACGGATCCCCTCCTGAATCACCGCATCCGTATAAGGACAATATTCCTGCATCTGTACTACAATTTCATGATCCGCCTCGCCCGTACGCTGCAGCGACTGCAGCATATAAGCCAGATAAGAATACATCGGACTTTCTTCCTTTTCCCAGCACACGGCACACTGATTGCAGTTGATACAAAGCGTTCCGGTCAGCTCATTCTGGATCTTTCCCATCTGTTCATCTGACAGCACTTTCTGTACCGAGCTCATACGTGAAAAAATCTTAGACAGCCCGCTAAATGAATCCGCATAAGTAACAAGTCTTGTTTCCTGATAGTGATCCACATCCTCTTTCTGCGGCGCAAGACTGATCTGCATAAAAAAATCTACAAATCTGGTGCCAAGCATCACCGCTGAGAATACAAATACCGCTTCCAGCAGACTGACTGCGAATCCCGATGTCTGCCGGACGTTGAGCAGTTCACCGGACAGCGACATCATAAACGTCGCTATCGCCGCAGCGGCCGCGGCACATAATACGCTGCACCGTCCTTCCGCCCATTCAAATAGTCTGATCGTAATCACAATCACAAACATTGCCATCAGATATTTAACTGCCGCCGCAACCGGCACAAATAAAACAATCCCCGCAAGCATCGCAGCGTAAATCGCTCCCCTTGCCGCATCCTCCAGGCACACTGCCGTAAAAAATGCCGGTATCAGCGGAAAACAGCCCATCCATGATACCTGACACATCAAAATTCCTCCTACGTATAAAATCACCTGTCTGACACTCAGTCTCTTCATCCTGCATCCTCCAATCATTCGATAATCCGGAGCCTGTCCGCTCCATGTACCGCCATCTGCGTGATACAAGGTTCTGGTGAAACAGTAACCCTTCCAGCTGCAGCCTTCACTGGCGGCATATGACAGCCATTATAAAAAGAGACTTTTGCAATGTTTGTCAAACGGTGTTCTGATATTTATTTTTTATTCGTGCTTTTATCTGTTCAAAACAATTTTTGAGTCGATTCTAAGCCATTCAGGTTTTTGAAGTACCGTATGGACAACTGCTGAATCCTATAATAAAAAGACCCGGCACTCACCAGATCTTTTCCTTATACCTGACCCCACGATTCATTTTTCCTTAAAGATAATCTCATCCTTATACACAAGCCCCAGCTTGCTCTTCGCCGTATCTTCAATAAATTCCTGCGTCTTCGTATAAGCTTCGTAATCTTCTATTTCCTGCTGTCTTGCCAGTTCTTCTTCCTTCTGCTTTTCAAGCAGCGCCTCCTGTGCGATAAACTGCTGGTCCTTTTTGTAAAGGGTCACAATCTGCACAGACATTACCCCGATCATAGCAAGAACGATCACAGTAATACACATCTTTCCTGTCTGATTTGCCTTATGGCTGCTATATCTGCGACTCATGCTAACCTCTCGTCCTTCCATTGGCAGTTTCTGCCACCTTATTTTTTTACTATTCCTATTTTAATCAATTTGCCTGCTCTTTTCAACCGCTTATTTAAATATTTTTTAAATTTTCTCCCTCTGGCCGCCAGAATCGAACTCTTGTTTGATATTTTCTTTGCAGCTTTACGAAATGGCGTCAGCACAAACCTGCATATTTTATGTATCAGCCGGATGATCTTCTTTAACATGCGTGCGATGTACTTTACGGTATAGCGGCTGATGTACTGATTATACAAAAACATCCCCAGTACAATTCCCCCAATGGAAAATCCCCGGATCAGCCCGTCATTTTTCTGATACAGCATCGCAAAGATGACAAAGGCTGTAGCGACCCAGTAGCACAAATCCTCCAGAGAGATCCACAGGATCCCATGCCGGACAATCCGCCGCAAAATTCTAAGACAGTCATATACGAGCACAAGCGCCATCCCAAGCATAAAAGAAACCGCAAAAAAATCCAACTCACGAAAAATACTTTCACTGACCGTCATCATCTGAATATTCTTCCCAACAGGCTTTCCGCCGCTTTCTTCCCACCGCCTGCATCCGAATAAGCCAGACTGTCGATCCTGCCTTCCACATCCACTTCTCCTTTTTCCAATGTCAGCCGGTTTACATGCAGGTCATTGCCTTTGATCAGAAGCATACCCTGCTCCGTCTCCAGCAGTATTTCCGATACATCAAAAGAAAGCACATCCAAAACCCCCGTAAATGCAACCGTTTTCCGGTTCGTAAGCAGGATTTTGTGCGCTTTCGACTGATTTTTTTCCATCCTCTCATCCATATCCTTATCCTCCATTCTTGTCCAAATTATAGTATAACCGCTGCCACCCCCGCCGCAGCATCCATAGCAGCGTGTACAGGCCGCCTCCGGAGCTATCATTATAACCTGTAAACAGTTAGTTCCAAACGATAGCCGGATAAGCCCTGCTCTAATAAATTATATGTACGGAGTCCGGAATATATGACGAAGCAGCTGTCAGATTTCAAAAACAGCTGCTTCCTATTATAAATACTCAAACAATTCTTTTGCCTGTTCTTTTTTCGTCGTATCCTGGATATCCAGCACACGGACCTTTACCGATTTTGTCCCAAACAAAATCTCTATCGTATCCCCTGCCTTTACGTGAACCGACGCTTTCGCCGGTTTGTCATTCACCAGCACCCTTCCGGCGTCACAGGCTTCATTTGCCACGGTCCGCCGCTTGATCAGCCGTGATACTTTTAAAAATTTATCTAATCTCATAATAGTCCTTTCCAGATTTTACCATCAAAAAGGGGCCGCAAAACCTGCAGCCCCTTTTTCAAAGATTTATTCGTTCATTAAATCCTTCAATGCTTTTCCTGCCTTAAACTTTGGTGCCTTTGATGCCGGAATGGTCATCTCTTCACCTGTCTGTGGATTTCTGCCCGTTCTGGCTGCCCGTTCAGATACTTCGAAAGTTCCGAAGCCGACTAACTGGATCTTCTCCCCTTTCCTGAGCTCTTCAGCAACAACGTCTGTAAAAGCTTTTAAAGCTGCGTCCGCATCTTTTTTGGATAATTCAGCTTTGTCAGCAATAGCTGCAACTAATTCCGCTTTGTTCATTTCTACTCCTCCTGTGGATTAATTATAGTATTGTTATTAATAAGAATCGGAACTCATCTTCTCCAAAATACTTACGAATATATTTATACTAACTTTTCCACGGTTTGTCAAGCGAAAAATGCCCATTTTTCAGCATTTTAGACGTTATCTTTTTCTTAAATCATTTTCTGGATCATATCCAGCACCTGAGTGCCAAGAGAAGCTGATTTTTCGTCAGCATCCGCCATTGAAGTGCCTTTTACGCCAATATAGAACTTCACTTTTGGTTCTGTTCCGGACGGTCTGACGCATACCCACGCATCATTTTCCAGTTCATAATAAAGCACATTTGAGTTTGGCAGTCCGGTCGGTTTTGTCTCACCAGTTGTAAAATCCTGGATCGTATCTGTCTTATAATCCCTTGCTGCAAGTACTTTCAGTCCGCCGATTTCCTTCGGTGCGTCCTCACGCAGTGTATTCATGATTTCCTGAATCTTGGCAAGTCCTTCAATACCCTTTAATGTAATCGACTCTACATGATCTTTATAGTAGCCATAACGCTCATACATTTCCAGCATTGCATCACCACGCCAAAAGCATAGTAAAACAAAGGCATCCGATGGACTGCCCCGTTCCCGATAACCTGGCAGGCTGCCGTAATGCCGGCGATATGGAAAACCGAGACAACCGCCACAGAAGCCAGCACCCTGGCCAGTTCATCATAACTGGCAAACCTCCATATGCTCCTGTACAGCCTGAAACCGGAGAAAACTGCCACACAGAACAAGGAATAGATGGGAGCAAACATACAAAGAGGTCTATGAAGAATATGTAGATAAAAAGACA
>CANTHI010000114.1 GCA_947653505.1 uncultured Eubacterium sp. | reverse complement strand
GTATCGGATTAAAGACAAATGTGGACAGCGTCAGTATGGGGATCCTGATCTTTTCAGCTATGTATTCAGAATCCCGGATTGAGCACAGAATAATTCCTGCCACATATGCGCCTGTAATATCTGCGATTCCAAAATATTTTTCTGCGATATATGCCATCGCCAGACAAAATGCCAGTCCTGCTATCGGAATCCGTCTTGTATGCGGATATTTTGTATCTGCCATTTTAAAGATTTTATAGCTGATAAAGCCGACAATCAGTGCAAATGCAAAAAACAGGACTGTATTTACAAGCACTGCCAGCGGATCGGAATCCGGATTTTTGAATCCGATCACAAATGTGAGCACAATAATGCCAATAACATCGTCAATGATTGCCGCGCTTAAGATGGTCGTGCCTACTTTTCCTTTTAGTCTGCCCATTTCCTTTAAGGATTCTACTGTGATGCTTACGGAAGTGGCTGTAAGAATCGTACCGACAAATACGGCTTTATAAAACTCCTCCGAGCCCCACGGTGCCATGCCGTAAAACGCCATATACAGCAGCGCGCCGCATCCCAGCGGAATAAAGACACCTGCGCAGGCGATCAGCGCCGCAATGGGGCCTGTTTTCATCAGATCCTTTAAGTCTGTCTCCAGTCCTGCCGAAAACATCAGCAGAATGACACCGATTTCTGCCATCTCCAGCAGGAAATCTGTCTGGTTTACCCATCCTAAAATGCCTGGTCCGATCAGCAGTCCTGCGACAATTTCACCGACGACCTGCGGCGCCTTACATTTTCTGGCCGCAATTCCACACAGCTTTGCCGCAATAATGATGATGGCCAGATCTTTAAATACTAAATATGACTCCATATTCTGCCTCTTTCATCCTGACAGCAGTCCGGTTCATATACCGGACCGTTACCATAAATACTGCCAGAGCATTCCTATAACACTCTGGCAGATCATTTCTCTTATGATTTTTGTATCATGATTTATGAAAACCCTTTCTCTATTTCACAATACGTACTTTCATAACGCCCTGCATAGCCTTCATCTTGTCAACGGCTTCCTGCGTCATCGGCGTATCCAGATCAAACATGGAGTACGCATAATCGCCTTTGGATTTATTGGTCATATTTGCGATATTAATGTCGCATTCCCCAAAGATCGAAGTAAACTTTCCGATGACACCTTTGCTGTTTTTATGCAGAACGGCAACACGCCCCTGTGTCGTGCATTCTCCCATATCGCAGTTTGGAAAATTTACGGAGTTGCGGATATTGCCGTTTTCCAGATAATTGCGGATTTCCTGTGCTGCCATAACCGCGCAGTTATCCTCGGATTCTTCCGTAGACGCTCCCAGATGCGGCGTTACGATACATCCGGCTTTGCCAGCGGTTGTATTGTTTGGAAAATCGGAAACATACCGTTTCAGTCTGCCCTCAGCAAGCGCGGCTACGACTGCTTCCTCATCTACCAGCAAATCTCTTGCAAAGTTTAAAATGACTGCTTCCGGCTTCATCATCGCGATGACATCGGCATTGATCATCTTTCTGGTGGAATCCAGCAGTGGCACATGGATGGAAATATAATCACACTCGCGGTAAATATCTTCCACATTCCGCACATGCTTTACGTTGCGGGACAGATTCCAGGCTGCGTTTACAGAAATGTACGGATCGTAGCCGTATACATCCATATCCAGATGCGTGGCTGCATTTGCGACCCGTATTCCAATCGCACCCAGCCCGATCACGCCCAGCTTTTTACCGGCTATCTCACATCCGGCGTAAGCCTTTTTCTGCTTTTCGGTCAGCTTTGCAAGTTCCGGATTCTCATTCTCGGATACGACCCAGTTTACACCGCCGTTGATATCGCGGCTTGCCATAAACAAACCAGCCAGTACGAGCTCTTTGACACCATTGGCATTTGCACCCGGCGTATTAAATACGACGATTCCCTGTTCTGCGCATTTTTCCAGTGGAATGTTATTGACACCCGCGCCGGCGCGCGCAACGACTTCCAGACTGTCTGGCAGCTCCATATCATGCATGGAAGCGGAACGTACGAGCACTGCCTGCGCATTTTTAATATCCTCTGTCTTTTCGTAGCCCTCTTCTAATACATTCAGTCCCACCTGTGCAATTGGATTTAAACATACATAACGAAACATATTTTTTTCCTCTCTCAACTAATTTGCGGCTATGCATTTGTGGCTTCAAAATCTTTCATAAATGCCACCAGCTTTTCTACGCCTTCTTTTGGCATTGCGTTGTAAATCGAAGCCCGCATACCGCCAACCGTTCTGTGTCCCTTCAGATTTACAAATCCTGCCTTTGCTGCCTCTTCCACAAATTTTGCGTCCAGCTCTTTATCTCCGGTTACAAACGGTACATTCATCAGCGAACGGTCCTGCGGCACGACGGTACCCCGGAACATGCTGCTCTGATCCAGAAAATCATATAAAATTTTCGCTTTTTCGGCATTGCGTTTCTGGATTTCTTCCAGACCGCCCATGTTCTTTAACCATTTAAATACTTTTCCGCAAATATAAATGCCATAGCATGGCGGTGTATTGTATAAAGAGTCTGCATCTGCATGCGTCTTATATTTTAACATCGTAGGTGTGCCTTCCAGTACATCGTCACGGATCAGATCTTCGCGGATAATTGTGATCACCACGCCTGCCGGACCGACATTTTTCTGAACGCCGCCAAAAATCACGCCATATCTGCTGACATCCACCGGTTCGGATAAAAAGCAGGAAGATACGTCTGATACGAGTAAATGGCCTTTCGTATCCGGCAGTTCTTTATATTTCGTCCCATAAATCGTATTGTTTTCGCAAATATATACATAGTCCAGATCTTCCGGTATATCCAGATTGGAGCAGTCCGGAATATAGGAAAATGTCTTGTCTTCGGAGGACGCCAGCTTTACCGCTTCCCCGTACAGCTGTGCTTCCTGATATGCCTTTTTTGCCCACTGTCCGGTTATGATATATCCTGCTTTTTTATGCTTCATCAGATTCATCGGAATCATTGCAAACTGCTGGGATGCGCCGCCCTGTAAAAATAATACTTTATAATTGTCCGGTATCTGCATCAGATCACGGATGTCCTGCTCTGCTTCTTTGATAATGGTATCGTATACCTTTGAGCGGTGGGACATCTCCATCACAGACATTCCGCTTCCCTTGTAGTCCAGCATTTCCTCTGCCGCTTCCCGCAGTACCTCTTCCGGCAGCACTGCCGGACCTGCGGAAAAATTATAAACTCTGCTCATCCTGCTTAAATCCTCCTTTTATTCTGTCTTACTTTTATTTCTTATTTTATTTCTTAAGATCTTCTTCGGAAAACGCCTCGCTGATCGGCGCTCCCGGGGCAACCATCGGCCATACCTTATCGTCGCTGTCTACCAGACAGTCCAGTACGACCGGCCCGTCTGCTGCCAGCGCCTGCTCCAGCGCATCGTCAAATTCTTCTCTTGTCGTTACACGGATACCTTTTGCTCCCATCGCCTCAGCCAGCTTTACAAAGTCGACCGCATCCCGCAGCACTGTGGCTGAATACCGCTCTTCATAAAATAAATCCTGCCACTGCCGCACCATGCCAAGCACATGGTTATTGAAGACAATCTGCACGAGCGGGAGCTTCTGACGTACTGCCGTTGCAATCTCATTCATATTCATGCGAAAGCACCCGTCACCTGCGATATTGATGACCGTTTTATCCGGATTGGCCGTCTTTGCGCCGATCGCCGCGCCAAGACCATATCCCATCGTGCCAAGACCGCCGGATGTCAGCAGATGCCGCGGCTTTGCATATTTGTAATACTGCGCCGCCCACATCTGATGCTGTCCGACTTCCGTTACGATAATCGCATCGCCTTTTGTCTTTTCATAAATCTTTTCGATCATATATGGCCCGCAAAGTCCTTCCGGATGATAGGTCATCGGATATTTTTTCTTTAATTCCGCCACATGCGCCAGCCATTCTTCATGATTCTGCTGGTCCAGCTGCGCGTTTATGTTTGCCAGCGATTCTTTCAGATCGCCGATCACGCTGGACGTTACCAGTATATTTTTATTGATTTCCGCAGGATCCACATCAAACTGTATGATCTTAGCCTGTTTTGCGAATTTTTCCGCATTTCCGGTCACGCGGTCGCTAAACCGGACGCCGACCGCGAGCAGCAGGTCACATTCGCTGACTCCGTAATTGGACGTTTTCGTGCCATGCATGCCAAGCATTCCGGTATATTTCGGATCTGTACCGTCAAACGCGCCTTTCCCCATCAGGGAATCGCATACCGGAGCCTGTACTTTCCGTGCAAATTCCCGCAGCTCCTCAGAAGCTTCCGCTAAAATCACACCGCCGCCTGCAAATATGTACGGCTTTTTCGCTTCCTTTATATACCGGATGGCTCTGTCAATATCCTCCTGCCGGAGCTTTTCCGTCACACGCTCCGGCATCTGCACCGCCTGCGGCGTATACTCCGCCTTATTTGCCGTAACATCTTTTGGAATATCCACAAGCACAGGACCCGGTCTGCCTTTTCTGGCAATCGTAAACGCACGGCGCAGTATTTTCGCCAGATCACCGGCGTCTTTTACGATAAAATTATGCTTGGTAATCGGCGTTGTAATGCCCGCGATATCGATCTCCTGAAAACTGTCTTTTCCAAGCAGTGGGACATTGACATTGCATGTTATGGCAACAAGCGGAATCGAATCCATATAAGCCGTCGCGATGCCTGTCACCAGATTCGTCGCGCCCGGGCCGCTCGTTGCAAAGCACACGCCTACCCTGCCGGTACTGCGCGCATAGCCGTCGGCAGCATGGGATGCCCCCTGTTCATGGGAAGTCAGAATATGCCTGATCTCGTCCCTGTGTTTATATAATTCATCATATACATTCAGGATCGCTCCGCCCGGATATCCAAAGACGGTGTCCACACCCTGCTCTTTCAGGCACTCAATTAAAATCTGCGCCCCTGTCAACTGCATGTCTTCTGCCTCCTTATTTATCCTGATATTATCCTGTTTTATCTGTTTTCATTCTGAATTTTATCCTGTTTTATCTGTTTTCATTCTGATTTTATCTTATTTTCATTCTGAGTTTTATCCTGTTTCCATTCTGGTTTTATCCTGATGGTTTTTTATTTTTGTGCACCCGGAATCTGCATCACAGCCCCACGGTTTCCGGACGTCACCATCGAAGCGTAGCGTGCCAGATATCCGCTTGTTACTTTCGGCTCCCGCGGCTGCCAGTCTGCTTTTCTGGCCGCAAGCTCTTCTTCGGAAACTGCCAGCTCCAGCGTCATCTCCGGTATATTGATCTTAATCGTATCGCCTTCTTTTACAAGCGCGATCGGACCTCCGACTGCCGCTTCCGGCGATACATGCCCGATCGACGCGCCGCGGCTCGCACCGGAAAAACGTCCGTCTGTAATCAGTGCTACTGAAGAACCCAGACCCATACCTGCAATCGCAGAGGTCGGATTTAACATCTCACGCATCCCCGGACCGCCTTTCGGTCCCTCATACCGGATCACAACGACGTCGCCAGCCTTTATCTTTCCGCCTTTGATCGCCGCAATCGCATCCTCTTCACAGTCAAATACTCTTGCCGGTCCTTCATGCACCATCATCTCTTCCACGACTGCCGACCGCTTGACTACGGAGCCATCCGGAGCCAGATTGCCTTTTAATACCGCAAGTCCGCCTGTTTTACTATATGGATTGTCAACCGGACGGATAACCTCCGGATTTTTATTCACCGCGTTTTTGATATTTTCACCGATCGTCTGTCCGGTCACGGTCATGCAGTCCGTATGAATCAGCCCAATATCCGCCAGCTGCTTCATGACAGCATAGACACCACCAGCTTCATTTAAGTCCTCCATATACGTCGGACCAGCCGGAGCCAGATGGCATAAATTCGGCGTCTTTTCACTGATCGGATTTGCAAATGAAATATCAAAATCAAACCCGATCTCATGCGCGATCGCCGGAAGATGCAGCATACTGTTCGTGGAACAGCCAAGCGCCATATCCACCGTCAGCGCGTTCAGCACGGCCTCTTTCGTCATAATATCTCTCGGACAGATATTCTTTTTCAAAAGCTCCATAACTGCCATCCCCGCATGTTTTGCCAGCTTGATCCGCTCGGAATAAACAGCCGGAATCGTGCCGTTGCCTCTTAATCCCATACCAAGCGCCTCGGTCAGGCAATTCATGGAATTGGCTGTATACATACCGGAGCAGGAACCACAGGTCGGACATGTCTTTTCTTCATATTCCCGCACATCTTCCTCACTCATCGTCCCCGCCGCATAGGAGCCTACTGCCTCAAACATGGAAGAAAGACTCGTCTTATGCCCCTTCACATGTCCCGCCAGCATCGGGCCTCCCGATACAAACACGGTCGGCACATTGATTCTGGCCGCCGCCATCAGCAGTCCCGGTACATTTTTATCACAGTTTGGCACCATCACCAGTGCATCGAACTGATGCGCCAGCGCCATACACTCGGTAGAGTCTGCAATCAGATCTCTCGTTACGAGCGAATATTTCATGCCGATATGCCCCATCGCGATCCCGTCACAGACTGCAATCGCCGGAAATACGACCGGCACCCCGCCTGCCTCCGCCACGCCGAGCTTTACGGCATCTACAATTTTATCCAGATTCATATGGCCCGGCACGATCTCATTGTACGAGCTCACAATACCGACCATCGGTTTTTTCATCTCTTCTTCTGTAAAGCCGAGCGCGTTAAACAGCGAACGATGCGGCGCCTGCTGCATGCCGGTTTTTACCTGATCACTTTTCATAGTTTCTGTTCCTTTCTCTTCTGATTTTAGATACAGGTCTTGCTAAATTTTCATACAATTCCAGTTTCAATTTTATATCTCCTATGATCCCCACAATATCATGCAGCTACTATCATGACCCGTGTACGAATGTATATAATCTGCACCGCTTGTATACCAGCGGATATCAGCCTCATCGAAATTTTCCGGCTTTACCGCTTCAACGACGATACCACTCCGGATGTTTGGATCAAATCCACAGATCCAATTCTCTCACAGATCACATCGCCCATCTGCGACGTTCCAATCTGCGTCATTTTATCCTTTTTCTCCGCTTCCTGCGGCATTATATCAATCGTACGGTATCCGTCTTTTAACACCTGCTGTACCGCTGTCTCAATGGCATCTGCTTCTTTATCCAGATCAAAGCTGTAGCGCAGCATCATGGCAGCTGACAAAATCGTTGCAATCGGATTCGCAATCCCTTTGCCTGCAATATCCGGCGCGGAACCGCCGCTTGGTTCATACAGTCCGAATCTCGTATCATTTAAGCTCGCGGACGGCAGCATTCCGATCGATCCGGTCAGCATGGACGCCTCGTCTGATAAAATATCCCCAAACATATTTTCAGTTAAAATGACATCAAACTGCTTCGGATCTTTGACTAACTGCATCGCACAGTTATCTACCAGCATATGCTCATAAACAATGTCCGGATACTCTTTTGCCGTCTCATCGACAATCTTTCTCCATAAGCGGGAAGAATCCAGAACATTTGCCTTATCCACGCTCGTCACTTTTTTCCGGCGTTTTCCGGCAATATCAAATGCCCGCTTTGCAATTCTTCGAATCTCTTCTTCATTATAGGTCAGTGTATCTTCTGCTGTCATCAGACCATCTCTTACCTGTGTCACGCGTTTTCCAAAATATAAGCCGCCAGTCAGCTCACGCATGATCATCATATCAAAACCGTCGCCGATGATATCATCTTTTAACGGACAGGCTTCTTTTAATTCTTTATATAAATATGCTGGTCTTAAATTTGCAAACAGGTTCAGCGACTTACGCAGCTTTAACAGACCTGCCTCCGGCCTTTTGGATGGTTCTAATTTGTACCACGGGGATGTTGCCGTGTTGCCGCCAATCGAACCCATTAGTACGGCATCGGAAGCTTTCGCCTGCGCAATTGCCTCATCGGTCAGCGGAACACCGGTTGCGTCAATCGAACATCCTCCCATTAAAATATCCTCATATTCAAACTGGTGTCCAAAAACGGCACCGATTTTATCCAGTACTTTTCTTGCTTCCGCAGTTATCTCCGGCCCGATTCCGTCACCGGCAATAACGCCTACATGATATTTCATATGAAAACTTCCTTTCTTTTGATTTTATCGCTTTCTGCTTTATCAGAATACAGTCTGCCGTTTACTATCATATAACTTTTATCCTGATTTTTCAACCATGAAATATAAAACTGTCTGAAATTACCTGTAAACAGGCCGTTTCAGACAGTTTTTATGTGAGATTGCCACATCTTGATTTACTTTTTCTTTGCTGCTTTTTTGCTTTCCACAGCATTCGCAGAATCTTCCGGCTTTTCCACAACGGAAATTGCCGCGCGCTGCATCGGAATCCTGCAGTTTCTATTGCTCCCAAATTCCACGATGACCGTATCGTCCGAGATATCGATAATCGTTCCGTAAAAACCGCTCGTCGTCAGTACCGTATCGCCGACTTCCAGAGCCGCCAGCATGGCATTTTTCTTTTTCTGCTCTTTCTGCTGCGGACGGAGCATGAAAAAATACATAAATCCGACTAAAATCACAAGCGATAAAATCATGCTGGCAAAGCTGCCCGCACCTGCCGCGCCTGCTGCGTCTGCAGCAAGGATATGTGGTGAGATCATTTTTTTCCTCCTAAAGATCATGAGATTTGTGCCTGCGTTGATACACAAATAGTATTGTACACAAATATTGGGAATAGGGCAACCTATTTTAGAAAAATTTTACTCAAAATTATAATAGTGGATAAAAGTCCGGACGTTTGCAAAGCACATCTAAACTTATGTTTGTATCAATCAGCACTTTCATATTTCTGCATATGCTCCGTTCTGGCTTCTTTTTCATTATAATCGCCCTTTAACACACCCGTCAGTGAATCCGTCAGGAAAGATACGCTGGAATACCCTGCCCAGCCACAGGATATCCCTCATGGGCGCGAACTTAAGAACAAATGCAACAATTTTACATAAAAGTGTTGCATTTTGGCTGTCCGGACGCCGGATGGGAGGCGGTGATCTGTCTG
>CANTHI010000113.1 GCA_947653505.1 uncultured Eubacterium sp. | reverse complement strand
GGGCACAATGACACTAACATGGTTCCTAAATTTCCCCATACCTCAAAAAACACATACAAAAGGAAGAACTGGAATATATGATGGCCTGTGAGATTACCAGACGCGAGCGTGTTCTGGCACTGGCTCTTTTATCTAACCACTTTCAGGTCGATTTGTACGCTCCGGAAGAAGAAAGCCAGCTCACACAGGTCCGTTACAAAGGATACGCAGATTATTATCGTCAGATGCCGGAAGTATTTAGGACCAGCCGGATCAATTTAAATATTTCTTTAAAGATTATACAAAGCGGAGTTCCGCTGCGTGTTTTTGATGTGTTGGGGAGCGGGGGTTTTCTGCTGACCAATTTTCAGCCAGAGATGCCAGAGCTGTTTGAGCCAGGACATGACTTTGCTGTTTATGAAAGTTTGGGTGATCTGTTTGAACAGGCGGATTATTATCTGAGGCATGATACTGTACGGGAAAAAATAGCGCGGCAGGGATATGAAAAGGTAAAAGACCGCTATACATTCCGCCATCAGATGGAAAAAATATGGAAGAGATTAAAAACGGAAATATAACAGATATTGCGTGTATAGGAATGATATGTGATAACATATAATTGGCTGATAGAAAGATAAAGAAACAGATTGAGGATAGTTTTGTTTTAGTATATAATATTTTAAAAATATCACGAGATGTATGGAAATAACCAGTGACAGTTGATGAATCAGACTTATAGTATGAGGGGTGATCAATATGACAATGACAGATGTTACGATTCAGGTGCCGGATGGTATGGCTGTATATATGAAACCACAAAATCACCATGAGGAATGTATCAGAAATGCTCTTCTGCTTTATCCTCATATCAGAAATAATACAATATCTCATGGTAAAGCGGCGGAAATACTTGGTATGGCAAAATATGATCTGATAGAATTATATGATAGTCTGGGTCTGTCTTACTTATCTTTAGATATAAAAGAAGTAGAAGAAGAAGTGGAAGCATGGGAAAAAATGAAGGGTAAAGCAATATGATTGTTATATCTGATACAACACCTCTTATTTCTTTAATGAAAATAGGGAGGCTGGAGTTAATTCAGCAACTATTTGGTGAAATACAGATTCCGGAGGCGGTATTTTTAGAACTTGTTTCAAATAAACGTTTTCCGGAAGAAAGCAGGATTATACAGGAAAGCATATTTATTAGAAAAGCAAAGGTGATAGATAAAGGAGCGGTTCAATTGCTTTGTCGTTCGGCGGGGCTTGATCTGGGTGAAAGCGAAGCTATTATATTGTCAGATTCAGAAGGGGCAGATCTTCTTCTTATGGACGAATTAAAAGGACGTAAAGTTGCAAAGCAGATGGGGATACAGATTATGGGCACAGTGGGTATGCTCATGGCTGCTTATAAAGAGGATGTATTGACTAAAAATGAAATTTTGAAATGTGTAGATATTTTAAAATACAGTGGCAGGCATATTGATAATAAATTGTATGCCCAGCTTCTAAAAAAATTGCAGGACTAAAAATAGATTTGGCACTACTCAGGAAACTTAAGGGGGATTTTATGAGAACAAAAATATTTGTTATGACTCATAAAAAATTTGACGAACCGCAGAATCCGATTTATATACCCTTACAGGTCGGAAAAGCGGAGACAGAGGATTTGGGATATCTGGGGGATGATACTGGAGATTCCATATCTCATAAAAATAAATATTATGGGGAACTGACGGGACTTTACTGGCTTTGGAAAAATTATAGCGATGTGGATATCATAGGCATCTGTCATTATCGCCGGTATTTTTCTGGAGAAGGAAAAGAGCTGCTGGATCAGGAGGATTATGAGCAGATTTTAAGCCATGCGGATATCATTGTGTCAAATCCTATGTATGTGGAAGGCGCATATCTGGATTACTTTGGAGAAGCGCATCATGTAGAAGATCTTCTTGCTGCCGGGGATGTGATCAGAGAATTGTATCCGCACGATTATGATGCTTTTTTAAACGTAGTCAATGGCAGCAAATATTATTATGGAAACTTGTGTGTCACAACAAAAACGATCTTTGATGATTACTGTGAATGGCTGTTCTCCATCTTTTCTGAATTGGAAAAAAGAGTGGATGTATCTGGTTATGACGCGTATCATAAGAGGCTGTATGGATTTATATCCGAACAGCTGCTGCTTGTATATATCACAGCCAGAAATCTGAGCCTTTACGAAGGAAAGATCCGGTATACGTCAGAAAAGGCAGAAACAGTAGAATTTAAGCTTGCCATGTCCCAGCTGGTAAAAATGGGAGAGTTTTCACAGGCAAGGGAGATGTATTACCAGTATATACAAATGCGGCCGGATATTTGTCTGGAATTATCAGATCTTAGAAAAGAAATACCGGATATTGAACTGGTTTTATATATTCTGGAACAGGAAAAACTGCAGGGGGAAGAACATTTTTATCAGATATCCCATAATTTGCGCGAGCTGATCGCACATCTTAGAAATATCAGGAAGATCGTGATCAGGGAATCAGAGTATCATAAGCTGCAGATGGAAGATCAGCAATATCTGGAGCAAAATCATGTTACGGAGTTTGTGAAAGAGCTGATCAGGGTAAATTTGTGAAAATGGAAATTATTATAGAGAAGGGCTGTCATGAATAGAGACAAAGAAAAAATAGAAAATTTATTAAATAATGAAGAAATAAATCCAAATCAAGAAAAACAGCTGTTAGATGACTATAAAAAGAAGTATCCGAAAGATAGCTCCATACATTCTATGATGATGGCGTATTGGGTAAAATATGGGGAATATGAACAGGCTTTAAAATCAGCGCAAAAGGCATATAAAATAAACTCCCATGTGATAGAAAATAATTATAATCTGGCGTATGCATATGAGCTGAATGGAAATTATGAAAAAGCATATCAATATTATATGTATACGAAAATAAAACAGAAATTAAAAGGGATCTGTATCATTGAGGAGGAAAATATCGAAAAAAGAGTCGAAAACATAAAACATAAAATAACAAATTCAGATGAATTTTTTAAATATTTGTGCGGGCATCAGTTTTTACTGGCAGCAGATCCTATGAAACAGCTTCCAAATACGCTGATTGGAGAATATATTTATTTGTATAATGGGAAAAAGTACTATGCTGGTAATGCGGATAACTGGTGCTCTATGTATTTCACTTTAAAAAATAATATGAGTGTTTTTGAAAATAAATGTGAACTGCATGAGATCGTTCAGATAGGAAAAGAGTATATGGTTCCTGGAAATAAAAAAGATAAATATCTGGTTCCGGTTATGCAAAACCCTACGGTACAAAAGGAATGTAATGAAATACGAATGATATGCGAAGGGAATCAGGATGCTATTTTTGTAACACCGGCAAGGCAGAAATTTTATTATTTTCCATTACATGGTGGAGACAGAGTACAGACTTATCTGGATGCAGCTTTTGGAAAACCTGTTCCATTGCAATACAAAAAAGAAAATAAGCGGCTGGTTATGAGTATTTTTATTGACAGCCTGAGTGGTGAAATATTAAAGGATAAAGAGTTCCAGGACTGTATTCCAAATATCCGCAGGTTTTTTGCAGATGGCTGTGAATGCCGGAATGCGTTTGCTGGTTCGGAGTTTACATATCCCAGTATGGCTTCTTATGTTTCAGGACTTTATCCGGAACATCATCAGATGCTTGATTCATCCGTTTATAATAAGCTTCCGACAGATTCTAAAATACTTACAGAGTTATTTAAAGAACAGGGATATATTACGGCTAAAATCGGTGGAAATGATGGAACCGATTCTTTTCTTGGGTATAGCAGAGGAGTTGATCGTACTTGTTATCAATATTATTCCCAATATCCTGCAGAGCAGGTCGTGAGTGATGTAATCGAGCATATTGAGACATTTCAGGAGACGAATCAGTATGTATGCATCGAGCTGGCAGATTTACATGATGTTGCAGGTGGATTTATCAGGAGTCTCTATGTGCAAAAGAATACGGAACCTGGGTATTATGTAAAAAATGTAAATGAAAAGGATACGACTACGGTAAAAAAAGGTTATAATAAAAATCTGATAGAAATATATAAATGGGAGTTAAAAAAGCTGGACCGGAATCTTGGAATCCTTTTTCGTGATATAGAAGAGCGTTATCATCCTGAGGAAATGGTGATCTCGCTGTTTTCTGATCATGGTACATCATTTATGGTCGAGAACGAAAAACCATTTTTAGACAGAAAACGGGTGAATGTTCCGATGATGTTCCGGGGAGGAAAAGTGAAAAAGGGAATTTGTGATGAATATATAGAAACTGTGGATTATGGTTCCATATTGTGCAGGCTGTGTGGATTTACCAGAGATGACAGAGATCTGGACGGAAGGCTTCCGGAATATTTTGGAGGGGAAAGCAGGAGGGAATATGTGTATTCCAGATCGTTTTTTCCAGGAGATCCTTATCGTGCGGCAATTTATAATGAGGATATTTCTTTTTATCTGGAAACGAAGAATCCGGTATCCGCGGAATGCACGATTGATTTTTCGGAATATCATGTCTGGGGCCGGGATTGTAAAGGTGAGTTATTAAATGATCAGCAATTGAAAAAATATACGGAGATTGTAAAAGACAGAATTGGGGAATATGTTATGTATTAGACTCCTCTGTATATAGAGATGCATGTCTGATTCATACAAAGGGGGAATTTTATATGCAGGCAGTAATTTTAGCGGCAGGAATGGGAAAAAGATTAAAGGAGCTTACAAAAGATCAGACAAAATGCATGGTTGAAGTAAATGGGATAAAGCTTATTGAACGGATGCTGCGGATTCTGGACAAAAAATGCTTCAGCAGAATTATTATTGTGATAGGATATTGTGGGGAAGCATTAAGACGATTTGTAGATAAACTGGAGATTCATACACCGGTATTTTATGTGGAGAATGAAGTTTACAGCCGGACAAATAATATTTATTCTCTTTTTCTGGCAAGGCATTTTTTGCTGGAGGATGATACACTGCTGTTAGAATCTGATCTGATCTTTGAAGAAAGCGCGGTTGATCTGTTAATGGATGATCCGCGAAAAACGCTGGCTCTGGTAGATACTTTTGAAAGCTGGATGGATGGAACCTGTTTTGTATTGGATCAGGAGGACCGGATTACAGATTTTATATCAGGAAAGTTGCTGCAGTTTTCGAATAAGAATCAATATTATAAAACTGTCAATATTTATAAATTCAGTAAAGAGTTTTCAGCCGGTTTCTATGTTCCGTTTTTACAGGCGTATTCTTCCGTCATGGGAAATAATGAATACTATGAATCTGTACTAAAGATTATTCTTGCAGTTGATAAAAATGTGATCCGGGCAAAAAGGCTGGAGGGACAATTGTGGTATGAGATCGATGATGCACAGGATCTGGATATTGCGGAAACGTTGTTTATTGAAGACGGATACGAAAAATACAAGCGTCTTACGTCCAGATATGGAGGTTATTGGAGATTTCCGCATTTAAAAGATTTTTGTTATCTGGTGAATCCGTATTTTCCAACAGCTCATATGGTGGAAGAGCTAAAATCAAATTTTGAGAGCTTATTGAGGCAGTATCCTTCAGGTATGGATGTGAACTGTTTGCTTGCGGCTAAAAATTTTGGCATCCACAGGGAACATATCGTTGTAGGGAATGGAGCCGCGGAGCTGATCAAAGCGCTGATGGAAGCGCTTTCGGGGAAAATCGGAATCATCAGGCCAACATTTGAAGAATATCCAAACCGCTGTAAAGACAGATGTGTCATATATGACTGCGCAGAAGATGATTTTGATTACAATCCTGATAAAATCAAAAATTATTTTCTTGCTGCGGGTATCCGTATTATGGTTTTGATCAATCCCGATAATCCTACCGGACATTATCTGAACAAAAAGGAATGTATGGATTTTCTGGAATGGTGTGAGGAGCATCAGATTACGATGGTTTTAGATGAGAGCTTTATCGATTTTGCAGAGCCGGATGATACATTTCTTTCTGAAACTCTTTTATGCAGATATCCGAATTTGTTTGTAGTAAAGAGTATTTCAAAATGTTATGGAGTACCCGGACTGAGGCTGGGAATCTTAGCGGGCAGCAGGGAAGAAACTATCAGGCAGATCCGGAAAGAGGTATCTATCTGGAATATTAATTCAATGGCAGAGTTTTATATGCAGATATACGAAAAATACAAAGCTTCTTATGAGGAAGCCCTGCATAAAATAAAAGAAGAAAGAGACAGGTTCTATCAGCAGCTGCAATATCTGGACGGATGGAAGGTGTATCCGTCCCAGGCAAATTATTTTATGTGTGAATTATGCAATGGCCTTAAAAGTGCGGATGCGGCGGCCGGATTATTAAAATATAATATACTGATCAAAGATTTGACGGATAAAATAGGCAATGGAAAACAGTATATCCGGATTGCGGTCAGAGACAGAGCTGATAACGAGATGTTTGTGAAGCGGTGGAAAGAATATGTAACAGAAAGAACCAGTTATGCCGGGGATTGATTGCTGTATGGAATGGGCGGTTACATAGGGCATCATCTGTGATCAGGAAGCATGTCCGGACGGGATGCTTCCTGATGATTTTTCAACCGCCCGCATCAGCCTGAGCTATTTTGATCAGTCTTTCTGCTCTGCAGTCCCATGTGTGGGTATGCACGGTTTTTTCGTATCCATGTTCCCCAACAGCGGCTAAATATTCTGGAGAAGCTAAAAGCGTCCGGATTTGTTCTGGCACCTGATGCAGATCTTTCAGGGAATAAAAGATAATATCCCTGCCATCCTGATACTGTTCTTCCAGATAGGGATTGCGTTCTGTAAGCACGGCGGTTTTTTGCAACATACTATTGGTAATCCGTTCTGTTATGGCGTCTTTATGCCATGACATCATATTCAGTGTAAGTCTGGATTGCTGCCAGACAGTCAGACATTCCTCCGCAGACAGATCAGCTTCATGCCAGATCAGGTTTGGATTGCTGCGTAAAGGGCAGGATTCCCATGTATTTCCAAAAACATGAAGCCTGATACCGGAATCTACAATTGCTTTGATCAGCTGATACCGGAAATGATAAGACATATACAATATAAATTTCCGCAGACTGTAAAATAAATCCAGAAATTCTGTATCTGTCAGATTCTGGTTGCTGTGATTTAAAGCGAGGAAAAGTGCATGCTCCGCAGGCTGTTCCGGAAACCTGCGCATATTCATCCAGAAATGGTTTACCAGAAAACGCATGGGCCGGCTGAGCAGCTTTAATTCAACAGATATTTCTTCGACGTTGTTAATGTAGCTGCCAACAAATGTCAGATCATAGATCCGTCTGCTGTCCGATGATGGCCCGGTCATTCCGCCCGGAGGGAAAAACTTTGCACGGACCGGGTAATATTTCTGGATAAAGGGTGGATAATTCCGGTCCAGTGTAAATACAGTGAAATGTTCAGGCACTGCTTTTAAATATTCCCGCATCCAGACCGGATGATCGAAAATAAAGTTATATTTCGGACCATCGATGCTGTCATGTAAAAAGCGTCCGTCTTTCAGGCGGATGGAAAACAGATAGGTCTGCATACCGATGACTGCCTGAAAACTCTGGCCAATATAGCGGGATATAGCCGCATGAGTCTCTTTGGACAAATCAAAATATTCGACCAGATAACCTTGTTTCTGCAGGGCCTCTCCAAGACATCTGGCAAATACGCTTAAGATCTGGTAGCAGATCGTATCTCCTGTATAAATCAGAAATGGCTGGCTCCCCTGAAAAAAATATGGATACGGGTGCTGTTTTTTCAGCATGGCTTCTAAAAAAGGAATCAGCTGCTCCCTGCAGCCAATCCGGTCCGCGGACGTCAGGATGCTGCTGACAGCCGCGTCAAACAGCTGCTGCTCCAGCAGTATCTGCCTGTATCGGGCTACGATATAACAATCGGTCATCAATCCTTCCAGAGTAACAGAGGTATCCTGACACTCCAGGATCAGATACGTATCCGGTTCCTCTGGCATCGTATCCGAAAGACCGACCGGAAATACAAGCGCCAGCCGTAGTAAAAATTCATAGATCTGTCTGGCGGGCAGCCGGCTGTTTAAGGTACTGACCTGTCGCAGGCAGATGCGGGGAACGTATATAGTGCCTGTAATCAGAGTTTCGTCCAGAAGAATATCGATAAAACCGATCCTGGTATTTGTATGGCGCTGACTATGATAAATCTGTATGATAGGGTTTTCGCAGTTCATGGCATACTCCTTTGCAGCAGTTACTTAATATCCGGCAATCTCAAGCATGGTATCCGCCCGGTTTTCAAAAGTATGCTGTGAGGCGATTTTTTGAAAACCATTTTTCGCGATTTCACAACGTTCTTTTTCATGAGACAGATAATATTCGGTTTTATTCAGAAGGTCTTCGATCCCGTCATAATAGACAAAATCTTCTTCCGGAACAAAGAAATCCAGAAATTCTTCCTGATAATTTGTCAGCAAAAACGCACCACTGCCCATAATATCAAACGCGCGGAGCGGAATACCGGAGCGTATGCTCCGCAGCGTAATATTCAGATTGATTTTGGAATGTTTAAATACATGCGTTTTCCTGGCCCAGGCACAGTTTATATGCAGCAGGATATAAAGTTTTTATTGCCTGTTAAGATCGGTGATACCATTACAGCTACTGTAGCTCTTGATAAAATTATAAATCCTGAGAAAGGTATTCTAGAATTATTGACAGAAGTATATAACCAAAACGGAGAAAAAGTCATATCGGGGAAAGCTATTGTAAAAGCACCCTAAGCGCTGAGCAGTCTATAAAATAGATAAGGAAGGCTAAAACAATATGAAAACTATAAGCCAAAGAGCTGAGATTGCTGCTACGGCAATTATTCACGATAACGTAACAATTGAGGATGATGTCATCATTCATGATTATGTAGTAGTGTATCCTAATACAATCATTAAAAAAGAAACTGAGGTCTTTGATCATTGTGTTTTGGGAAAGCCTCCTACTTCACCAGGCATAACCTCTAGAAAGTTAAAAGAAAAATTCGCCCCTCTTATCATAGGTGAACATTGTGTACTTTGTCCTGGAGTGGTTCTTTATGCGGGGTGCCAAATAGGTGCCAGAAATTTATTGGGTGATGTTTGCTC
>CANTHI010000112.1 GCA_947653505.1 uncultured Eubacterium sp. | reverse complement strand
ATACCGGAACTGCAATCCATGCTGAATTTTGCCCTGCGAGCATTGGAACTCCTATTGCAGCCAGAAGGCCTGAAAAAGCAAACCACATTTTCGCAACTGCCCGGTTATATTTTTTCACATCGCTGACCTGAATCTGCTGCGAAATATTCCAAAACCGGACCGCCTTTTTGGATCTCCATGCTAAAATGCCAAATAAAATAAAAACTCCACAGCCAGACAGCCACATACAAAATGCAAACATCCTGTATACTTCCTTCCCCTTTTTATTTAGTATAAAGCCCAAAAAACAGATAATTTTAAATTTCCCTATTTAATATAAAGACCGGACAGTTTCAGATCATCATTAAAAAATAACGTATACGTAACTCCTATCTTTTCATAAGCCGCATTGATCTGCACAACAGCCCTCGTCCTGCCCTGCTGCTTTTGTTCCGCCAGATAGCATTTTCCAAACTGCTGAAATTCGCCCCAGTCCTCTCCGGCCTGTTTTTTTGCTTCCCCGATCACTTCCTCCGTCAGGATATTTTGTACCCGCACATCCATACACGCTTTTAATCCTTCATAATCATTCGCATTCAGTAACCGGATTACTTCCTTACTTTGTGCCTCTACCTCTTCCTGCGTAAATAGTCCACTGCTGCCAAATTTTACACTTAGTGGCAAAAACCACGCAGCTGCTGTAAACAGTACTATGAATACTGCTGCAACAGATAATATAATTTTTGCCGCAAGCCGTCTTTTATATTTTTTATGCTCTGATTCTGACAGACTCTGGTTAAATTCTTCAGCGATAGCAATTGGCTCTCCCATCCGCAGCATCACAACGTCAGGAGATACCCCCTGTTCTATTTCCTCACGGATATCCGCCAGCAGCTGCCTGTAAATTTCCTGCCTCTTCTGTCTGGAACACCTTACCTTTTTTACAATCTGCTTTACATAAACCTCTGCTGTCATCCTCTATTCCTCCATAATCCGCCGGATTCCACTGCTCATCTGCAGCCACAGTTTTGCTATTTCATCCAGTGCCTGCTTCCCCTGCTCCGTTATCTGATAGTATTTGCGCGCCATCTGCTTCCCATTCGGACCACTCCAGCAGCTTTCTACCAGTCCATCATCCTCCAGCCGGTACAAAACCGGATACAGGGTACCTTCTTTTAAAACAAACAGTTCCCCACTTTTTTCTTTTAATTCACTGATCAGCTGGTAGCCGTATTTCTGCTCATGACTTAACAGCTTTAGAACCAGCATATCCAGAACACCTTTTTTCATCTGTCTGATATATTTATCATTCATCTGTCTGATATCTTCTATTCCTTTATATTTAGTATTACTAAATATATTATAATATCTATATGGAGGGAATGTCAAGCGGATTCTGAAGAAAATTCAGATATTGAAACATCAGAACAGTACGTTTCGGCCTCCCGAACGCCGGATGAGGGAAGCGGCCCTGTTTCATTGTTCCGGTTTTCAGAATGTAAGAATCTCTAAGCATTCTGCATTCACTCTTTGGTACCGGACGGGCGCGACACCTGGTTCGCTTCTGGCTGCCGCCAGCAGCTAAAGGTGCCGCTTCGGCTTCGCCGCCTGTGTATCGGGCAGAATACTAAGAGCTTCTAACATTCTTCCAAAGTCACAATGAAACAGGGCCGCTTCCCTCATCCAGCTATTTTTCTAAGGCGTTACATATAACTGCTGGAGGATGTTTTTCAAATATATTGCAAACCTGTATCAATTTGTACGTTTGTGCGGCCTGCTGCCATCCCTCATGTTTGAAACAGACTGTACAAATTTCTACATCATATTTCGTTACAACATGTGTAAAGCTTATGAAAACCAGCCGGATGGAAGATGGTGGCCGCATAGCCAATATGTAACACTCTTATATCATCAATTGGTTGCATTTTCCCTTATCTGCTCACAATCCGGTAATAAACTCTCGCGGTCAGCACATAAATCACCACATACATCCCCGCAAATATCATAAATGTTGCACCCGTGCAAACCAGATACAGTCTTGTATTTACAAAATTCAGCAACGCCAGCAGTCTGGATATCAGTGGAAACGCCGCAAGAACATGTATGCCGGCTACCGCCAGTGGCAGAAAAAATACCATCAGCACCTGTGAACGGATCGCGGCTTTAATTTCCCTGCGTTCCATTCCTACCTTCTGCATGATTACAAAGCGTTCCCGGTCATCATACCCCTCTGAAATCTGCTTGTAATAAATAATCAGTACCGTGGCCGTCAAAAATAACAATGCCAGAAAGACCCCGATAAAAAAGAAACCTCCATACAGACTGCTAAAATCCGTTCTGGCTTCTGCCCTGGACTCTGTCCATGTGTTCAGATTCTTTAACTTAAACGCTTTGACTGTATCATAATAAAACTGTTTCTGTTCTTCTTCCTCCGCATCACTGTCAAATCCATAAAACCAGCAGATCTCAGAAGCTATCTCTCCATATGCCTCCTTCTGCTTTGTGCATATATCTTCGATTTCTTTGAAATCCGGCACGATGATAAATTGTGCGCTGGACATATTTGCGGCCAGTATTCCATTTCCAGTAAAATGATCCAGCCGTTCCACTACTCTGTATTCTTTTTCAAACAGCCTCAGTACTGGTTCTTCATACGGAGTCCGGTTCGAGTAAATCAGAATTTCCCCGTTATTCAGTGTTTTTTGTTCTCCTTCCACCCGGTTATAATCATCCAGCGCCATGAAAAACAATGTGTGGGATGAATCAATCGCAGTAATTGGAGCATTCCTGTCCACGAGATACTTATCCCCATTCTGGAAAGCTGAAAAGTTCAGATACGTGTACTGTATTTCATTTTTGACGTCTATCTTTTTTTCGGTCTGAAGCCTGCGTACGATCTCCCATACTTCCTGATTTCGCTCTTTTTCTGTCTCGTGAGACATGATCATAAATCCTGACGTGTAACGTGTCTGCAAAATATCTTCCATGCCGATCATCATCGAACTCGTAGAGGATACCATCACAAGAACCATTGTGGATAGTACGCAGATATTCGCCAGACCAACTGCATTTTGCTTCATCCGGTAGATCATGCCGGAGACACTGATAAAATGACGTGTCTTATAATAATATCTTTTGTTTTTTCGCAGCAGCTTTAAAAATGCGATACTTCCCGCAGTAAATAACAGATAAGTTCCGGCAATCACCAGTATGACCGCGACGAAAAATACCAGAATTGATGCCAGCGGGTTTTCGGTTGTTACCGCGAGATAATAACCGCTTCCGACGCAAATGATTCCGGATACTGCCATCAGCCAGCGGGTTTTCGGTTCTTTTTCACCAGCACTGCCATCGCGCAGCAATTCGACCGGATTTGCAAGATGCACCTGACGGACCGCGTTTAGAAAAATCAGCAGAAAAATCACCGCGGCAAGTTCTGCGGTCATCACAATGACCTTCGGCGATATAAAAAATCCAAGTGTCGCCTTTGCCCCTGAAATTTTCCCCAGCAGCAGGAACATCATTTTATCCAGAACTATCCCCAGTCCCAGCCCTGCTGCCAGACTCACAAGCAGAACATAAAGCGTTTCCCATCCTAATACAATCGCCAGATGCCGTTTTTCCATACCCAGAATATTAAACATCCCAAATTCTTTTTTTCTGCGTTTGATCAGAAAGCTGTTTGTATAAAACAAAAATATAAGGGCATACAGTGCTACAACCACACTGCCAAGCGTTAAAATATATGCGATCGTACTGCCGCCCAGCATTTTTTCGATCCCAGGGTTGAACGATAAAGATTTGAAAATATAAAACATTGCAATTGTCAGAATACAGGTCAGAATATAAGGAAAATAAGTCCTTTTGTTCTTTTTTATATTGCCCGCCGCAAGCGCTGGATAAAATCTGATACTCATTGTCTCTCACCACCTGTCGCCAGCAGTGTTAATGTATCCGAGATTTTTTGATACATCTGCTCATTCGTACTGTTGCCGCGGTAAATCTGATGAAATACCTCACCGTCTTTCATAAATAAAACTCGTCCTGCGTGACTTGCCGCTTTTGCAGAATGTGTAACCATCAGAATCGTCTGACCATCCGCATTGATTTCACTAAAAATACGCAGCAGACTGTCTGCGGAACGGGAATCCAGCGCCCCGGTCGGTTCGTCTGCAAGTACCAGCTTCGGTCTGGTAATCAGTGCGCGTGCAACCGCTGCCCGCTGCTTCTGTCCGCCGGAAACTTCATACGGATATTTTTCCAAAATATTGGAAATGCCCAGTTTTTCAGCAATTGGCACCAGCCATGCACACATTTCCCGATAAGAATTACCGCCAAGAACAAGCGGAAGAAAAATATTGTCTTTGAGGGAAAACGTATCCAGCAGATTAAAATCCTGAAAAACAAAGCCTAAATGATTTCTTCTAAATGCTGTCATGTCTTTTTCTTTCAGCTGCGAAATACTTTTTCCTGCCAGTATCACCTGACCGTTTGTTGGCCGGTCCAGCGCCGCCAGTATATTCAGAAGTGTCGTTTTTCCAGAACCGGACTCTCCCATGATTGCCACATATTCTCCTTCTTCCACAGAAAACGACACATTTGCCAGTGCCTGGACCTGATTTCCTCCATAGCGGGTCGTGTATATTTTTTTCAGGCATTTTGCTTCTAAGATTGCCATTGTTATGACCTCCCTTTTTCCATATGATTTTGCATTTCTGTATCCTTATCATAACAGGCCAGCCAGAAATGCAACATCGAATCAGGTGACATTTCAGATGGTTTCTGTGACATTTTTGTAAGGTGGCATCTTCGTCATATTGTCTGCGCTTTAGAAAAGCTCCAGCTTCTTCCGGTTCAAATCTATGGAGATCACAGTCCCTTCTCCGACTTTTGATTCTGCAAACATCCGGTGTGAAAGTCTGTCCGCAGCCATACGGCAAAGATACAGCCCCAGTCCGGTTGATTTTTTATCTGCTCTCCCATTATATCCGGTAAATCCTTTTTCAAATATACGCGGCAGATCTTCCGATGCGATCCCAATCCCCGTATCTGCAATCCGCAGCAGCTTTTCATCCGTTACCGTAATCGTCACCTCTCCCTCCTGTGTATATTTGACCGCATTGGACAGTATCTGTTCTATCATAAACAGCAGCCATTTCTCGTCTGTGAGCACGGTCTGGCCGGATGGCGCATACCGCAGGCGGATACGTTTACGCACAAACAAAGATGCATATTTGTGAACTGCCTGCCGGATGATATCATCCAGCTGATATTCCTGAAATACAAAATCCGAGCTTTCACTGTCAAGCCGCAGATAGCTGAGTACCATTTCTGTATACTGTTCAATCCGGAACAGCTGTGCCAGCAATTCCCGATATTCCTCCGTATCCTCCGCCTGCAGCGTCATACGCATGACAGCAATCGGTGTTTTAATCTGATGCAGCCAGGTCATATAGTAATCCAAATGCTCCTGCCGCTCCTGCTGCCAGTCTGTCTGTCTTTCATCACAAATCTGTTTCAGCCTGCGGATCATCTTCCACGCATCCGCCTCTGCCAGTGTATCCGGTTCCGGCAGCTGTCCGTCGATGATCTGTTCCTGAATCATCTTTTCATCGATGATTTCTATCTGTCCCAGTATTCTCTGCCGCTCCAGATGTCTTTTCCGGTAATAAAAATAATGCACAGACAGCACAAGCATCATCAAAAGTGCGCACAAACCAGCAGCATAAGATACCGCCTCCGTCTTTAAATCATACAGATGAAAAACAAATGCAAATATGCCCGCATCCAGAATAAACATGCCTGCCTGATAACGATACTGCCAGATATATGCCAAAAAAATATGTTCCCATCGTCTTTTTTCCATATCCCGCTCCACCTCTGCCTGTTATTCGATGATATACCCGCTTCCCACCCGTGTTGTAATAAAATCTTTTAGTCCGGCTTTTTCCAGCTTTTTCCGAAGTCTTGTGACATTCACTGTCAGGGTATTTTCTTCTACATAAGCATCCATCTGCCACAATCTTGTCATCAGTGTATCACGGCTGACCACCCTGCCTTTTTGTTCCAGCAGCTGCTGCAAAATACGGAACTCGTTTTTTGTCAGCTCTATTCTGTTATCCTGATACGTAAGCGATGCATCGTTCAGATTCAGGACTGCTCCCCGATGCTCCAGGACAGGTATTTTGCCACCCATATTATACGCCCGCCGTAAAACTGCCTGCAGCTTTGCCGTCAGTACATTCAGATCTACCGGTTTCGGGATAAAATCATCTCCGCCCATATTCATAGCCATGACAATATTCATATTGTCCGAAGCAGAAGACAAAAAAACAACCGGTACATTGGAAATCTTACGAATCTGTGTACACCAGTAATAACCGTTATAAAAAGGCAGCATAATATCCACCAGCACCATATGCGGATCAAATTGAATAAATTCAGAAATGACATTCTGAAAATCCCTGACACACATAACTGTATTTCCCCATGCTTCAATCTGTTTTTTTATCGTACCGGCCATCGCCGTATCATCTTCTATTACCAGTATCCTATACATTTTTCACCTCAGGTTCTCTATTCCCTTAATGTAAAATAAACCGGAATCAGATTAAACACCCACATCAAACATGCACACCCCAGCATCATCCATACTAATTTCCAGCTCAGACTGTCATTCAGCCAGGACGCCAGCATTTGTAAAAAAATTGCGGCTGCTCCCAGTTTGACGCAGTACCGGTTCAGATACTTTATGCGTACTTTCCGGATCTGCTTATTTGTGACCGGCATATATGCCAGCTTCTTACTGACTGACACCATTTTGTTATCTTCCCTGACGCTCAGAAGCATCTGCATATACTGGCTGACAGACGCTGCGCATAGCATCCATCCGATCAGCAAAACCCATTGAACGTCATGGATTTCTTCCATCGGAATCATCATGAGTGCCAGTCCGCATCCTCCCTCACATCCAACCCCAACTTTTCCAATCACAAACAGACTCCGGTAATTTTGTTTAAATTCCTGATCAAAGTTGAGAATTTTATCCATATATCACTCCTCCTGCTCTTTTCAAATCTCATCCCTTCTTATCCTCTATGCTCCTGTGTACCGCAAACGACTTAAATTTTAATACCACATATCTCTTGTCCACCACTTCCAACTTCAGATTCTGATACTACATACCCATCTTCCAGCTGTATCATATAATCCATATGTTTGCTGATATCTTCCTGTATATGCGTACTCATAAAAATCGTACAGTGTTCATCTGTGAGCAGTTCATGCAGTATTTGGAAAAACTCTTTTTTAAAAATCAGATCCATCCCTGCCGTTGCTTCGTCCAGCAAATATAACCGGGTATGATGTGCCATTGCAAAAGCAAGCTGGTATTTAATATATTCCCCTCTGGACAAATTTCCCAGTCGTTTATGTACTGACAATCCCATCTGGTCCATTTTTTCCATAAAAATATCCAGTGAAAATTTTTCATACAGCCACTGCAGCATCATTACATTTTCCTGTCCGGTCAGTTCCATAAAAAAGTTCCGCTCATCTGATATAAAGCCAATCTGGTTCATACGATCCACCAGATTCTGCTGCCAGTCTGCCCCGTCTGCCAGTATCGTTCCTTCATAATGCGCTTTTTTATCAAGCAGTAAATGAAACAGTGTCGTTTTACCCGCTCCATTTTTTCCGATCAATGCCGTCAGATAGCCTTCCCTGATTTCAAAAGACAGATTTTTCAGACTAAATTTTTTCCTGCGATAGGTAACATTTTGGAATTTTACATTCATGTCTTTATTCCCCCCATCTCATGATCTTCCAATAGTTCTTCCGTCATGGATAAGATCTCTTCTTTATTCATGCCAGCTTTTTTACACTCTTCCAAAAGTTCTGTCAGCTTTTGTTCCAGCATACGATACTGCTTTTCTTTCAGATAATCTGTATTCGCATCACATACGTAAAATCCTTTACCGGCTACCGACCGGATCAGGTTTTCTTTTTCCAGTTCTTCATATGCACGTTTTGTTGTAATCACGCTGACTTCAAGACGACTGGCAAGCATTCGGATCGACGGCAGCGCTTCGCCTGCACGCAGCTCCTGATTCAGTATCGCGTTTTTCAGCTGACTGACAATCTGTTCATAAATAGCCAGGGTACTGTTCGCACTTATCACGATTTTCATTGCTTTGCATCCCTTTCCATATACATGGCACCGCATTCGTAGCATATACCGTGTCTTATCACCGGCTTAAAACAGCTTCCACAAATTACCGCATTGATCAATACTTCTATACATACAAAACAAGTCAGAATCTTTTGATCCGTATCCGGATGCAGCATATGCTTTCCCATAGTTGAAAAAAAGATCATGGCAACCCAGACATTGATCTGTGAAAGCAGATTGAGAACTCCATACGCAAACGTAAGCCAGAAAACCTTATCCCATGTTTCTCTTACAACGAACAGACTCAAAAAATGATGATACATATTTGCTCCTAAAATAAATGATACTGTTAAAATACTGACTGCCAGAAATTCGGTCAGTGAAAGATATCCCATCATCAGCAGCGGAATACTTAACATCAAAAATAAAGCAGTAGAAACACCAACCCGTACAAAATAAGCGGTTATCAGATATTTTTTTCTATCTTTTTCATCCATCGGACATAAAAACAATAATTTATTCAGCTGATTCGGAAACATCCTGGACAATAATAATCCAAACAGCATTGGCAGCATTCCTACACAATATTTGAAAAAATCCGTTTTCCATAAAACCATGTAAAAAAACACCAGCCAGATATAGGTATTTATCTGTTTGAAATACACTTTAACCATAAAGAAAAATCTGCAGCAATAGTCTTCCATTACAAGTTTTATCATAATAACATCTCCTCCCACTATTTATCAGCTGTAAAAAGCTTTACATAAATAACTGTAACATTTGGTCTGGTGGTCCATCCGGCCAGCAATATTGGCAGTTATAGAATCCCAGGTTTTGCCACTTTTAATAAAATAATACATTATTTCTTCCAGGGTCGGACTGCTCACTGTCAGCCTGCTGTCATACGTATCGATCTTTCTGTGATAAATCCATGCAGATGCTCCATATGCCTGCTCTTCCTTGTAGATAACACGCTCTTTGTTCAGCAGGTTTATCAGATAAGCCTCTCCTTTCACAATACGAAAT
>CANTHI010000111.1 GCA_947653505.1 uncultured Eubacterium sp. | reverse complement strand
CTGCTGGCGGAACGCCAGAAGCGAACCAGGTGGCGCGTCCGTCCGGTACCAAAGACTGGATGCAGAATACTTAGAGATTCTTACATTCTGGAAACCGGAACAATGAAACAGGACCGCTTCCCTCATCCGGCGTCCGTGCAGCCAAAATATATCACTTTGTGTAAAGCTTATGAAAGCCAGCCGGATGGCAGTCGCTGATTTGTCTGCTTATCTTCCTCCTATACAGTACTGCCTCAGCCGTTCCACCATTTGTTTCTGCCGCATACACTCCGACATAATACAGACCCCATGTGCGCCAGCCCTGATACAGTCTGCCGCGTTTTCCGCGCAAATCCCGCCCAGTGCATAGACCGGCAAATCTGGCACGGCCTGACAGACTTCCCGCAAAAAAGACAGTCCTCTGGCCGGCATCCCGCGTTTGCAGTCTGTTTCATACACATGACCTGCGGTAAGATATGCCGCTCCTGCCTTTTGTGCCTGCAGCGCTTCCTGAACAGAATGCACCGATGCGCCCAGTACAGGAATCTTTGTTTTCTGTTCTTCGGGCATCGTTAACAACAGATGCAGAGGCAGATGCAGGCCGTCCGCATGTAGCCGGACTGCCACATCTGCGTATGTATGCAAAATACAAAATACCCCATACTGTGCACAAATCTCCATCACCTGTATGGCAAGCTGTTCATAAGCTTCCTCCGGCAGATCTTTTTCCCTGACAATCAATGCTTCCGGCCCTGCCTGTGCGATCTGCCTGATCTGTGTTCCATAATCCTGCACAGACAAATGTCTGTTTGTAATACAACGGACCCTGACCGGCTCATACGTCTGGCTGTCCGCCACACTGTTTCTGATCTGCCCGTACATCTCCGCCTCCCTATGATACGTAAATATAGTCATTCAGCACCGGCTGTAATCCTTCTGAAGCGATATCTTCATACATCTGCACCAGGCTTCTTTCATCTGAAATTTCAAACTGCCCGTCACCCGTTTCTGCTTTTTGTACCCCGAAGTATTTGCTCTCATGATCCCCGATTCCTGTCGACACACCGGCTGATACTTTTGTCGCTGCGATCTTTACGATCCCATCCCGAAAATGCTTCTGTTCCCGTGACGATACCGTAATCCCGACATAAGGCAGAAAGATACGGTATGCACAGAGCACCTGACACAGCTGCCGTTCCCGTACATCCTGCGGATTGATTTTTTCGTTATTTACAATCGGACGCAGTCTTGGACAGGACAGGGAGTACTCCACATACGGATACTTCCGCTGGAGATAATATACATGCAGCGCCGAAGCAAGCGCGTCTTTCCGGAAATCTGACAGACCAAGCAGCGCCGAACAAGCCACACCCCGCATTCCACCCAGAATCGCCCGCTCCTGTGCGTCAAAACGGTATGGAAAAACCCGCTTGTGCCCTGCCAGATGCAGCTTTTCGTACTGTGTCTGATCATACGTTTCCTGAAACACCGTGATATAATCCGCACCGCATGTATGCAGATAGCGGTAATCCGTCGTATTAACCGGATAAATCTCCAGACCGACATTGCGGAAATACTGTGCCGCCATCTTGCATGCCTCCCCGATATAAGCAAGGTCACACATTTTATGACTCTCCCCGGTCAGTATGAGAATCTCCTCCATGCCCGAGTCTGCAATGATCTGCATCTCATGCCGGATTTCCTCCATTGACAGCCTTTTACGGGAAATATCATTATAGCAGTTAAATCCACAGTAAACGCAGTAGTTTTCACAATAGTTCGCAATATACAGCGGGGTAAATAAATAAACCGTGTTTCCAAAATGCCTGCTTGTCTCATATTTTGCCCTTGATGCCATCTCCTCCAGATGAGGAGCCGCGGCTTCTGACAGCAACGCCTTAAAATCCTCTACGGTACATACTTCATGCATCAGCGCACTGCGCACATCCGCATCTGTATACTTTTTGGCATCAAAGCTCTGCATCTGTGAAAGCACCCGTTCCATAATATCCGATGAAATACGCTCCATCCCTTCCATATATTCCATCGGATCCGTTCGTGCAGACGGATCATTTTCCAGACGATGCTTGCGGTTTAATATGTCCGCAGTCAGATTTTTAGAATCCACGAAAAACTGATTCTGCTCCATAATCCTTCCCTTCTTTCCTGGGAACTGTACGCAAATAACTTAAAGCATTTGTTTGTCTTTTTAAGTTACTTACATACAGTTCCTTAAAATTTTTTATTCCCGTAAAAATCCTGTCAGAGGATCCGACGCAGCCGCTCCCCGCTCCAGTACCCGCCCAAGTCCGGCCAGATACGCACCGCGCCCGGCTTCGATCGCATGCTTAAAGGCTTCTGCCATCATCGGAATATTTCCAGCGGTTGCTATCGCTGTATTTGCCATAATCGCAGCCGCTCCCATCTCCATCGCCTCACACGCCTGCGATGGCCGTCCTATGCCTGCATCCACGATTACCGGCACATCGATCTCCTGAATGATAATCTGGATAAATTCTCTGGTCGCCAGTCCCTTATTTGAACCGATCGGAGCAGCCAGCGGCATTACGGAAGCGGCTCCTGCGTTTACCAGATCCCTGGCTGTATACAGATCCGGATACATATAGGCAAGCACAACAAATCCTTCTTTTGCCAGCTGCTCCGTTGCCCGGACCGTTTCTGCATTATCCGGCAGCAGGTATTTGCTGTCTTTCATGATTTCAACTTTTACAAAATTGCCACATCCAAGCTCCCGCGACAGACGTGCAATGCGCACCGCCTCCTTTGCATCTCTGGCACCGGAAGTATTCGGCAGCAGCGTCACATGTTCCGGAATATAGTCCAGAATATTTTCATTTTTTTTCGTATTCGTCCGGCGCACAGCCAGCGTAATGATCTGTGCCCCCGCGTGTTCCACAGCCGCCCGGATCAGCTCCATTGAATATTTTCCCGAGCCAAGAATAAATCGGGAAGAAAACTCCCTGTCTCCTAATCTGAATGTATCTTTTTCTGCTGACATATTTATGCCTCCTTTTCTTTTTTATCCAGTGTACACCCGCATGGACAGCTTTTTACATTCATTGAAAACGATCCAGAGCAAGCCTGTCCCTGCCGTACTGCCTTCCTGATGCAGTCCCATCTGTTGTCAGCTTATAACCGTTCCCTGCATGGGATCACGGGTCTGCTTCAGCCGCCACCGACAAAGCTGACAATTTCAACTACATCGCCATCCTGTAACACATAGCTGCTATACTGGCTTTTTGCCACGATCTCTTCGTTGCATTCTACCGCGATCCCATCTGCCGGATATTGATTTTCAGCCAGATAATCTTTTAGCAAAACACCCGCGGCAGCTTCATCTTTTCCATTAATCCGGACCATTTTCTGTACCTCCTTCCTCCCTCTTATCCTTTCGTATCTTTTCGTATTCTTCCATATCCCGGATAACAAATATTCAGGCCATTCCTGTTCAGACAAAAAAGCCGCACGAAAGAATACACCCGTGGTGGTGTACCCCTTCATGCGGCTTTTGCCAGCACTCTTTTTCGTTCTATATTTATTTTCATGCATCATTCAGAGATTAAAAATCCGGAGACTGCAAATCTATCCGGATGCAGGCTGCTGAACATCTGGTCTGTACTTATACTACTTTGTTCTGTACCATTTGTCAATAGTTTTTCGCAATATAAAATCATGGAACTGTTACTACACGGCGTTACTTTTCACGGGTCAGGAACGCGCATAATGTAACAGCCCGGCCCATTGTAAGTCCACCTGCTGCGAAGGGCTGATCTGCCGCACGATCCTCTACCGGATCCCGGAAACAGATATCCCCTCGATCAGTTCTTCCTGAAAATACAGATACAGCAGCATCACTGGCAGCATTGCAAGCAGGCCACAGGCAAAGATCACGCCTCCGCTGCTGGAAAATGACTGTGCCAGAAATACAGACAGCGGATACATCCTTTCTTCTTTCAGGAACACCAACGGCTGCTCTACCATGTTCCAGTTGTCCACAAAACTTAAAATCAAAAGGGCTGCCATCCCTCCCTTTGCCAGCGGCAGTACGATCTCTGCCAGCACATGTATCTGTCCGGCTCCGTCCAGACGCGCAGCCTCAAAGATCTCCTGCGGGATTCCATCTATGATCTGCTTCATCAAAAACACACCAAAAGACGAAAAAATCCCGGGAAGTATGACCGCTGCATAGCTTCCGATCAGTCCCATCTGGTCAAGCATAATATAATTGCTCACAAGCGTCACCTGATAAGGCATCATCATAATGATCACGACCAGTACAAACAGAACATTACGCCCCGGAAAACAGAACTTTGAAAAACCGTATCCTGCAAGTATCGAAATGACAAGCTGCCCGATGACGACAGCGCCTGCAAGTCCTATGGAGTTCCAAAATTTTCTCAGGTAATCCGGTGAAGCAAGAATCACTTCATAAAGACTCTCCAGTGACCAGTGATCCGGAAAAATATGGAACACCGCATAGGTGCCATTTTCCTTCCATATTCCGCTGTAATACCGCATAATTTCATCCGTACTCATAAAAACATTCATAATTGTATAAGCAACCGGCAAAAGTATGATTCCCGTACATACCAGAAGAACCACTTTCCTGACTACTGTCAGCATACTGCCACCTCTTTCCTTACGTGCCATCTGCATACTGCCATTCTTTTTCAGAACAGACCATCTGCATACCGCCATTCTTTTTCAGAACAGACCATCTGCATACCGCCATTCTTTTTTAGAACAAACCATCTGCATACCGCCATCCCTTTCCAGCAGAATATATCTGTTATGTGGCGTCCTCCAGACTATTTTTTATGTTTTTTCCGATAGCTCCTGCGTTCCGTCGGATCTTTTTCCATATACTGTCTGGCTGCAAACAGTGCGGCCGTCAGCAAAAAAATCACGGAAAAAACCAGCAGCGCGGCTACCGACAACCGCTGATAATTCAGATTTTCAAAATTGTTGTTCATATAATGCTGCAGCATATAGATGCTGTCATGCGGATATTTTCCGCTTAACAGATATGCTTCCCGATAGCATTTAAAAGAATTGACTACAGACATCACAAATACAAATAAAAAAGATGGTGCAAGAAGCGGACACTCTATCCAGCGGAAATACTGGAGCCTTCCGGCTCCTTCCATCCAGGCCGCTTCCCTGTATTCTCTTGGAATTGCGGCCAGTCCGGTTGTAAAGAGCACGATATTATAGCCGCAGTTTTTCCAGATATACAAAAACAGCAGCACATAAAAAGCATGTCCGGATTCCAGCCACTGCCGCACGGGAAGTCCGAGTATCTGACAGATATGGTTCAGTACACCGTATTCTGACAGCATTACCTGAAAAAACATCACAGAAGCTCCGATCGGAATCATCATCGGATACAAAAAAAGCTGCTGAAACCCCGCTGTTTTTCCTGCCCCTTCATACATAAGCAAAGCCAGTCCGAGCGAGAGCAGCATAATCATCGGAATACCCAGACCCATAAAGCGAAACGTATTGACTGCCGCTCTCTGGAATGCAAAGCTGTGAAATACCTGCATATAATTCTGAAATCCGGCAAAAACGCTCCCTCCGAGTCCGGACGTAAAAGAATAATACACGCTGATCCCAAACGGAATGATATAAAACAGTAAAAATCCCGTCATAAAAGGCAGGATCATAATCCATCCGATTCCCGCTTCTTTCTTTTTTAATGTCATTGCAATCCCCCTGACCCTGCTTCTATTACCCGCATTCCCTCTTTCAGCGGCTGGCTGCTGTCTGTTATAATGTTTAAATCAAACGGTTTTTCTTTTACTGCCGCATAGGTTTCATCCATGTCCAGCACGATAAACCTGACATCATGTACGATCTGTTCTTCCTCAAACAGCCCATCCACCGTATCTACATCATACCCATACCAGGAATCTCCTTCCTGACGCAGGGCAGAAACCGGCAGCACCCAGTCATATTCCTGTCCGTTCACGCGCCCTGCCTGCGGTACCGTTATAACAACCCGCGGGATTTGCATCCGCTGGTTTCTGGTTGCAATCACGGTGCAGCCAGCCAGAAACAGCAGCAAAACCAGACTGATACAGCGAATCATCCTTTTCCGGTTTCCCACGCACATTTTTCAATCCCCTTTCCACTCCTGACTATCCGGTCAGATACCCTGCCAGAATCATCTTTCCCGCAGAAACCACCCATGTCCCGTTCTGGCTGATCTGCTGTACCGCTATCTGCTTCCTTTCCTGCAAATCGTAAAATTCCAGCCTCTGCTTAGAAGCAGCCAGCAAAGAATCTGCCACGTCCAATGGATTTTGTTCTGAAAATATAATTAAAATGTCACACAGATAACAGGTTAACAGCCTTTCGATGTCCTCTTTGCGGATTTCACTGCAGTAATTTTCAAAAAAGCTTCGCCTGCTGCTGCCATCCGGATGTATATCCTGCAGGCTGACAGCATAATAACCACGATCATGAAAATATTTCAGGAAAGAAACCGCATCGCTGGATACAAACTTTCTTCCGTTTTCATATCTGACCCAGACAACCGGAATCTGCAATGCTTCTTTTTCTCCACAGACAGTAATCCGGCTGGGAAGAATGTCATCTGCATCCCTTTTTTCTGCATATCGCTCCAGAACAGACTGTAGCAGTTCCGCATTGTCCGGTGCACCAGAAAACAAATGCTCTCTGGCCAGACATCCTGTCACCGCAGCTGCCTGATAACTGTTTGACCATCCCATATGTATCCCGTATTTTCGTCTGAGTTTATCCGCAATTTTCAGATCTGCACAGATATCATATGCCCCACTCTCTTTTTTTATGACATGGCACCGCCGCCCCAGCCGGAACGATGAAACGGACCATACAGACGGCAGTGATGCCGGCGCTGAAAACCGTCCAAAATTTTCTCTCGCAGCTATTAGCGGAATCTGAGGAGAAACCGTCCGGACCGCGTCGTCTATGACAATAAAGTCCTGCCATTCCATAGTCCCGAGACTCATATGAATCACATCCACATCATGGTCTGTACACCACCTGATCGCCGCTGCAAGCGCCTGCGGCGAGCCTCCGGTCCCATGCCAGACAGTCTTTATACTTCCAATCCAGACCGCTTCCTCATATTCTTCATACGACTGGATGATATCTCCTACGATCGTTCCATGAGAATCCGGGAGTGCCTGCGATACCCGCTTTTGGATCTTCCCGTCCACATATTCCATATCAAACAGCAGCTGCTTTATGTAGAAGGCATTGTCCAGACAAATCCCATCATCAATTACCGCTATTTTCATGTTCACCCCGCATCCGGTACTTATCCGCCTGATAATGGAACAGCCGCCAGTACAGGCCGCAGTTTTGCAGCAATTCTTCATGACTGCCCCGTGCCAGTATGCATCCATCCTGCATGACAAGTATTTCATCAGCCAGAAATACATTTGCCAGCCGGTGCGATACAAACAGAACAGACTTTTCCCCGCATTCCTCTGCAAGCGTATGAAACAGTTCATATTCTCCTTTCGGATCCAGATCTGCCGTTGGCTCATCCAGCACCAGCACCGGTGCATCCCGATAAAACATGCGTGCCAGGGCTATCTTCTGATTCTGTCCGCCGGAAAGTTCGATCCCATCTTCACTATACGCACGGGAAAGATACGTCTGCACGCCATTTTTCAGCTTATTGGGCAAAGCATCCGCTCCTGCCATACGCAGCGCTTCTTCCTGTCGTCTTTCTGCCGTCTCTTCATCATACCCGATCCGGGAAATGCGCACATTTTCCTGCAGATGAAACGCATAGTTACACGCCTTTTGAAAAAAACAGCTGAACGCCTGATGCAGGCTTTCCCTGTCGTATTCCCCAACCGGTATATCATTGATCAGTATCACACCATCCTGCGGCTCGTAAAAGCGCATCAGAAGCTTTAGTATCGTAGTTTTCCCAGCGCCATTTTCCCCAACCATGCACAGCTTTTTGCCCTGCTGCAGGCAAAAGCTGATGTCTTTGAGCACATATTGTTCCGTATCCGGATACCGGAAACAGACATTCCGAAATTCAATCGTAACCGGCGCTTCCAGTTTTTTTGTACCATATTTCCTTTTTTCGTCTGCCATCGCCTGAAATTCACTGAAATGATCTAATTTCAGTTTCTTTTCATACAACTCCGCGACTGCGCTCACAAGGCTTCCCAGTCCGGCTACAAGCTGGACCAGCAGTCCGCTGTACAGGGTAAAATCTCCAATCGTACGTTCCCCCTGTATAATCTTTATTCCGATCTGTGCAAGAGCTGCCGCAGATAATATTTCCGGCAGAACAGACAGCCCCAGATTCCATAACGCACGTGCCCTGGTCACCCTTCTTTTTTCAGAAAAATACCCGTCCCAAAGACGCTGGTATTTGTCCAGTAAATACTTTCCAGTCCCATACAGCCGGATTTCCTGTGCGTAAGCCCGTTCTGTAGCCGTCCTGTACAGGTACTGCATCTTCCGCTCTTCCCTGATATGGTCCAGCCCCCACCGGTATATTTTTTTCGTATAGGCATGTTCTGAAAAAGCTGCCGGTACAGATGCTGCCAGCACCATTGCTGTGTGAAGCGGGGATACCAGCCCCAGCAGAACGGCACAGCTGCAGACCGATATTCCCACGCTGATAACCGTTATTCCATTATAAACTGCTCCTGGCACAGCATAAATATCTCTTTTTACTGACTCAAACGCATCATAATACCGGGAGTTGTCAAAATACTCCAGTTCCATTTCCAGCGCCGTCTTAGCCATTTCCCGCTCCACATCATGCATCAGCACATCCTGCTGCATGACTCCCGCATAGCTTCCCACCTTCGCAGCAGCAAGCTGCACCAGAACAAGCAGAAACTGCACGCCTATCCGCAGCAGCAGCTGTTCTGCTGCCTTCCCTGCACGTGCAGCGCTAAGCAGATCCAGAATCTGTTTTGTATTCCATGTCATTAAGACCGGAGTAACCGTTGTACAAAGCATGGTCAGCAGCTGCATGACAGTATAGCATTTTGAAGCTTTCCAGGCTAAAGACATACAATAAATAAAGCTGTCCCACGCCTGTCTGATTTTCATTTGTCCATCCAAAAACAGCCTCCCGACCCAGATCCCTTAATACTATACTGTTCTTCCAGCATTTCATCACTTATCTCAAATGTTTTAGGCGATTTGTTGGCGGACACATTTGAGATAAGTGATGAAATGCTG
>CANTHI010000110.1 GCA_947653505.1 uncultured Eubacterium sp. | reverse complement strand
AGTTCAACATTTAGCAAAGAAAGATGGGAATGGAAATATCAGTGGCATATGGGGTGCTATGTCTGATTTCTCCCACGCATTCAATCCGTGGGAAGATTTCGACAAGGGACTTTATCTTGCTGGGGTAGAATGCAGGGAGGATGCAGAAGCCCCCAACGGTTGGACAAAATGGATTATTCCTGGCTATGAATATATTTATATAGAATGTGAAAATGATACTACCTTTTCAGAAGCCATAAAATATCTGGAAGATCAAGCTATTCCTTTAGCGGGAGCCGTCCACGATTTTACTTGTCCACAGACAGGAAAAAATTATATGTTTTTTCCAATTAGAAAATTATAAATGGATTCCATCTAAACTCCCCCTGTCTGTCCTCTTCAAAATACCAGATGGTTTTTGCCGCCAGCGCCCTTATGTATCCTGCACAAAATCCGCAATTCACCGGTTCATAATTAGTATCTTTTTCCCACAGAAGGCAAAACCATACCTGCGTATCCGCTCCCTTGGGACACCTTTTTCCACCAGTATTTCCTCATATCTGCGCTGTTCAATCTGATCCAGCGCCTTTTTTGCCGTATCCGCCAGATCTTTTTCCTGTTCCCCATCCTGCACCTTAAACTCTAAAATCATCCCATCTGCTCCGGCAGTCCTTGGTTCCAGCATCACATCATATCTTCCAAATCCGCTCTCCCTGTTCGAAGTCAGAACATACTGATCAGCCAGTTCTACCATCAGTCCCAGTACAAAGCCATGATAAAACCGCTCCGGCTCCTCTTCCGACGGTTTTTTTCCTGTGTCAAAATAACTAAACGTGCGCATGGCAATTCTGTTCATATAAGCATTCATTGCCCCGACATCATTGACCAGCAGCGCCTTTATAAAATCATTGTATCCACAGGAAGCCCCTGCAAACCACTTCCGTATCATATTCCGGAACATCACTTTTACTTCAAAATTGGTCAGTTCTAACTGATATTCTTCCTTCCACTCACCAGCATCGGACAGATAAGGATGAAAACTCTTTACTTTCAGATAACCGCTGGCAAGCAAAAGACTCCATACCGCCTGCTCATCCTCATCCAGCTGGTCATAGACAATCTGCTCATCTATCTCCGCAATCACCGCTTTTCCCTGCAGTAGCCTTTCAAAATCTTCTTTCAGCCCTTTGCTGCCGCTTTGTATCAGCCTCCCTGCCAGATGATTGGAGCCGGAATTGGCCCAGTAAGCTGCCAACCGGTTCTTATCCAGAAAATTAAGAACTGACCACGGATTATAAAGCTCCTTTCTATTCCCAAAGGTAAATCCATCATACCATTTTTTTACCGCCTGCATCTGGTCAGTCAGACCAGACTCATGTAATGCATCTGCTACCTCTTCTTCTGTAAATCCGAAGCAGCCTGCATATTTTTCAGATGTAGTAGTAACTACTTCCATATGATTCAGATCTGAAAATACAGACTCTTTGCTGATCCTCGTGATACCTGTCAGAACAGCCCGCTCCAGATATGGATTCGTCTTAAATGCAGAATTGAAAATACCTCTGGTAAAAGAGACCATATCACTCCAAAAACCATTCATATACGCTTCCTGCATCGGCGTATCATATTCATCTAACAAAATAATCACTTTTTTTCCGTAATAGCGGGAAATATATTTACATAGCGCCTTTATCGAACCAGAAGCCTCATAATCCTCCATTTCAGGAGAAATACTCCGAAATTCTTTTTTTTCATCTTCACGAAGTAAATCTCCATCCAGCAGGAAAAAATACTGATGGTACAATTCTTTGATCACATTACATATTTTTTTTCGCGTCTGTATATAAGAAGACTCTTTCACATCCGCAAAGCTTATAAAAAGAACCGGATAGCTCCCCTGCAGTTTCTTATATTTTTCTTCTTTCCATATATCCAGATTTTCAAACAAATCACTTCTTCCTGCATGCCTTGTAGAAAAAAAATAATCCGCCATACTCATCGTAAGCGTTTTTCCAAATCTGCGCGGACGTGTAATCAGTGTAACGGCGTCTCCATTTTCCCACCACTCTTTGATAAAATTTGTTCTGTCAATATAAAAATAATTCTTTTCTCTGATCGTAGCAAAATCCTGTTCCCCGATTGCGATTGTTCCTGGCATTCTGTTTTTCGCCTCCTTATACATGCTGCGCGGAATTTTTCTTTGAAAATGCGGGTGATCTCCGCACAGCTTTTGCCCTGCTGTATCATTGGAACATATTATACTTTTTTCTTAATAAATAGTCAATGTATGATATTCCTGGCCACACCTTAAAAGAGGATTGATATTACTGTCTGGTTTTCCCCAAAAGTAAACATCGTCATCCTCTTACGATATCTGCACAATGAATCGCAGAAGTCGTTGTGCCAGGGTCAACATCTATGTTCCAGATATTGTAAGGGCCAGTATCTGATTTGTGCGCCATTTATTGATCCTCCTATTTATTTTCTGGTTTACATACCCTGATCCAGGCAGCTGCATCATCAAATTCACTCCGGATCACAGCCTGGCCACGCTGGAGCGTACCGATGACAGCCTCCTGGTCCCGCCGTAGCATCATACTGCCAGAAATCGTTTTCATATCGTCCAGAGAATTTAGCCTGTGGATGATTTTAAGACCCGTATTTTTAATTACGTCTGGCATCAGGCGAACCGGAATCTGATCCACAATGATACAGCCTTCCCCATAATCCCGTATTTCAGCGAGCAGATTGCCAGACATCTTCGCTGTATTCGCAATCGTCCGGCTGCTCTGCAGCCCATCCGGAGCGATATCCGGCATTAACCGGTGCGCCTCCTCAATCAGCGTTAAATGCATCAGACGTTTCTGATTTGCCGCCTGTTTATATACGTCATCATACCGGTACTCCGACTCACGATATTCCCAGAGTGCGATCAGCAGGACGGACATGACAAACACTTTATCCCTGTCGTCTGTCAGATGTGAGAGGTTTATTACCACACTATAGCGCTGAAACAGATCCTGGAAGCTGGTGGAACGCTGCGTATGAAACAGATTTTTTTTCCATCCCAATAGCAGCGGGCGAATCCGGTTCTGCACAACAGTTCCAGCCATCCGTTCCATTCCTTCCAGAAAGGGATACTTCAGTGTTCCGTCATCTGTAAACAGACTCTCCAACGGATTGCCATTGCCAAAAGAAGCGTAGTCTTTCACATCCATCTGGCTGGCAACATATGTATACAGAATCTCCTCCATCATGAATGCAGGTATGTCTGATTCCGTCATGCTGCCAATAAAAGCAGATTTCAGCCGGTCCAGGTGTCCCTGCATATCCAGCTGCGCACCCGGAATCCCTGCTGGCTGGAAAAGATTCAGTCTCAGCTCTCTGAGGTTTCCGGTACTATCATGCCGGCCCGGAGCAAAGACAAGTATTTTCTCCTTTCCTGCCTCCTTATTCTGACGAACCGCCCATTCCAGATACTCGTCCTTTGTCGGTTCAATTACCAAAAAGGGGATTCCCATCGCCTCCGTCTGCTCCAGTATCGTCTGGCATGTATAGGTCTTGCCTGCACCGCTGGTCCCTGTGACCAGCACATGCTGTGACAGGAGGCTGGTCTGCTGACGGTACATCTGATGCGTGGGCACACCGGTATCCAGAATCTCCCCCAGCTGAATTGTTTTTTCACCCTCTGCCTGCGGCGGACGGGTGGCAAAGCGGGCCGCACTCCGCACCAGACGGAATCCCGGAAGATCCAGCCGTGGGAGACTCGTGGCAATAGACAGTTCCTCTGTAGTCATTGGCGTAGCATAATCCTGATAGATTTCTCCCAAAACAGAGGCAACAGACTGGCGCGGGTAAGGCACATGCTGAAACATCCGGATCAGGACATCTGCTCCGGAATTTTGCGGCAGAGAAATCGTGCGGATCGGCTCAATATAGGTATCGTCGCCAGAATAAACCGCCCGCAGCATTCCCATCACGGTCTGTACTACAGATTGTGACTGCGCCAGAACATAGACGCCTATCTTCCAGAATCCGAGGTTCCTGCCTGCCTTCAGACGGGCGATATGCTTATCCAGAACCTCCTCGCAATAGATGGCAGATTTATTAATATACTCCACAGAAACAGTTTCTGATCTTCCTACGGCTGCACCAGACGCCTGTGAAGACGATATGGAAGCAGCGATATTCGCACCCAGATTTGCCGACAGGATCTTGCTGATACCTGCTTTAATATCCAGACTGGCTGAATTTCCTCTGGTATCTGTGACAGAAATCGTATCACTCCTGTTCACAGAACCGGATCTGGTATATTTTGTCAGCGAATGGATTTCTGATCCAAGATTCTCCATCGTACGCAGGGTTTTCACAATTTCACTGTCTGGTACTGGCTGCGCGTGAATGACTACGGCAAAATCCTGCTCCACACCATTCTTACGCAATCCCATAGCAATCTGATCCATCGTCTGATATTCGCCGTACTCCGTAATTTTACGGATCGATGGTATTCCGGTTACAGTACCGCAGCAGGTCAGTATTTTTAACGGAGAAAACGCTGTCTGCGCACCCTGTCTGTCCAGGTACTCCGTCCCAATCCCAGGCATCTGGCTTTCGATCGCCTGTCCCAGCTGCATCTGACATTCCGCGCCACGGCCTTCCTCCTGTTTTCCTGGTATTGCTCCGATATAAAGCCTCGTTTCCCCTTTCCGACGCATCAGCACATAGCAAAGACGATGGTTCAGGGCATGGATCGTGGCTATCGCATTCTGCCAGCGGGGATACAGCGCATAGGCCTTTTCTTCCAGCGGAGAAACCGGCAGACGGATCAGCCTCAGCCAGCCCTGCTGGAAAAAAAGCTCATCCGGCTGCTCGAATTGTGCCCAGTTGTTGTGCATGTTTAAAAAGTCCCGGTCAAGCGCTGAGCGAACGGAGTTTTGAATCGCGTCGTCCGGCAGGATCAGTTCGCCCTTTTCCAATTGTCTTTGAACGTTTCCAAGCATAGCCTCTGTGTGCGCTCTCTCCACAACACTGCGCAGTCCCCTTTGCGTGCTGTCAATCATTTCATTTCCAATATAATAAAAACTGTCCCTGACATCCCGCATTATTTCTGATGCCCGCGATTTCAGGCTTTCTGACTGATATAGCATATTTCCCTCCCTTTTTTAGGAACTGTTCCTTAGATTCGCAGCCCATTTTTATGTATCTGGCACGATCAGCGCCTCTTATATCTTTTCAAAAAAGCCCCGGATATGATCCATCTCATACCACAAGCCAAGGGCAGTTGCCATTTTCCTCTCGATTCCATCCGATAAGCATTTAAGCGCATAAAAATTTCCCTGTATTATTTCCGTTAACCGTTTTCCCTTCCTGATCGTTATCAGCAGGATATCTCCCCATCCAATGTCGCGGACATATTCATCTATCAGATTTATGCCCGCACCAATCAGAATATTACATTCAGAATATGCAGGAATTTCTTCAATATAAGGTTTGTCTTTCTCGAAATCTCTGTAACAATCACAAGGCTTTAACGGAAATCCGCGTACATGATGGATCGGCTGAATCTTTACATCAAAGCTTCCGTAAATATTTTGCTCACGCTCCAGTATCAGCCAGGCATGACAGGCCTTCTCGTATCCATGATCTGCTGATCGCGCGAACCACCTGGACGCCTTATGATAGTTCTGTTCTACGCCGCGTCCATAAAGATAACACTCTCCGAACAGATAACAGGCTTCGGCATTGTGCTGTTTTGCAGCTTTCTTAAACCAGTAAGCCGCCTCCATGTAATCTTTCTTTTCCCCAGTCCCGTAATAGTAGCATTTCCCAAGCTCCGTCTGCGCCACAGCATCCTCCTGTTGTGCATCTGGCCTCAGGCGGTCTGCTTCACCCAGCGGCTCTGGCTCCCGCCTGATCTGTTCATAAATTGCAGCTCCGCGGGCTACCGCAATTGCTTCCTCACCTTTAAATCGTATGACAGGCCACAACTCCTTCCCATCCGCATGCAGCACGTTCAGCGAAAGTACATCGCAGAGCATATCCTGCACAAAATACCATTGGCTGTGCCCGCCGGTAAGTACCACCAGATCTATTTCTTCCTCGTGTATTTCAGCATCCTGCAGCGCATTTTTCAAAAGTTTTGGAAATTGGGACAGATAATCAGCAAACATCGTCTGAAACTTCTCCCTGTCAAAAGCCGCTTTTTGAAAAATCTTACCACAATCGTCCGGATTTAGTACATAAAGTGGTCCAGCCAGATCCCCCGGAACAGCTGTCACGGTACGGTTCGTGTTCAGCCGCTCAGAAACTGTGCTTTCTTTAAATGTTTTTACGATGCGCATAAGGATCCGCTTCCCAAACTCTGCATTCCTGCTCTCTCCGGATAGACAGATACATAAATCCGGTCCGATAAGTTCCTGATAATATCCGGCCAGACCTGCGTCGATCTCCCTGCCTGCAAAGCTAAACTCCGGATTCTTTGAGCGCCCCAATACGTTACGAATATGCCCCTCCTGCCTGTCAAACGAAAATATCTCAATATCCGTCGTACCTGCCCCCATATCAATACCCAAAACTGTGAGCACATTCTTAGAAAACGCATCCAGCACACACCGGGTTTCCTGTGTCTGCGTATGTGCAGCATACCACATGGCAGCCTCAGACTCGCTGATCATCGTTACGTTAGGAAAGCCCGCCCCACCATCTTCAGCAGCTTCCCTGAGAAAGTCAGCAAGCGCAGCTGAAAATTTTACCGGATAGGTCACAAAAGTACAAGTATTGTCCCTGTCAGGAGTATTTTCACTGTCATACAGAGCATGCTTCTGGTAGTACTGATACAGATACCTGTAAAACAGACGTACATATTCTTTCGCTTCCGTCTCCTGCATGGCATCAGATAATGCCATCTTAAAATCTGCATGGAGCTTCCCGATGTCCAGGTTTGCATCCATTTGCGCTTCCCATCCAAAAGATATCTTTTCATCCGCTTGCGGATCACCATAGATCAGCGTCGGTACATACCTCATCCCGTCAAAACTAAGATAATTACCCATAGATAATTTTCCGTCCACAAAATCCGCATAATAGAGCACAGATGTACTCGCTCCCAAATCCACGCCTATCCGTCTCTGATATTTTTCACTCTGTAATTTTTTCATCATAGCATTATTCCTCTTCCACTAATTGCGCCGTCCCTTGTTCTACCAAAAGACCGCCGGTATCCTGCTCATCCTCAAGATACCAGCTGGCCCGTATCACCCGGATCTGGTCTCCCAGCTTACAGGGTCTGTCGATCATATACCGCGTGGCATTCTGACAATCCACAACCAGAATGTCTGAAACCGTATCATGCCTTAATCCACACGACTCCAGAAAAGCAATCCAGTCTCTGCCAGCTGCGAGCGGATCCAGTTCTCCCGCCACAGGCATCACAATCTGATTCCGGAAAAAAGCCGCCAGCATGGGGCAGTCTTCCATCTGCTGTTCAAAAAACTGCAGCAGCATGGCAGCCACTTCTGTCTCTCCTTTCCTTACAGCCTGATCCAGAGGGTCTATCATTCCAGAAAAATTTTTAATCCGCTTTATAAATTCCTGCCTGACTTTTTCTACTTCCCGTCGTCTCTGGCAGAGGACAGCCAGGATACCTATCCCCACCACTGACAATACCAGTATCAACAGGCCTAAAATACCATAACGCATAACCAGGTCTCCTTCTCCTGACAAAAATAAGCCTGAAATATCAAAAATGTATGGCAATATGTTTTTCCCTATCTGGTAACATACTTCTGTGAACTACCCATTGTCTAAAGCCAATGGGCTTCCTGCTTCATCGACCCCGTAACCTACTATCTCCACAGGCGTTAATTCGGGCAGTCCTTTGCCGTAATCCTTCTGCTAAAATGTTCTTTGCAGCATTAATATCTCTGTCATGCTTTGCTCCACAAATGGGACATGCCCACTCCCTTACTGATAAATCTTTTGTATTGACATTTTGATATCCGCAATCAGAGCATATCTGGCTGCTTGCATAGAATGTATCTGTTTTGATGTACTTCCTCCCATTCCACGCCGCCTTATATTCCAACTGCCTTGTTAATTCGTACCACGACACATCTGCTATTGATTTTGCTAAATGATGATTCTTTACCATATTTTTTATCTGTAAGTTCTCTGAAACTATCACCTGGTTTTCGCTGATAATCTTATGGGAAACTTTATGCAGATAATCTTTTCTGGTATTTGTAATCTTCTCATGGCAACGTACGATTTTCTTTTTCTGTTTATAATAATTTCTGCTTCTTTTTTCTTTATGTGCAAGCTGTCTCTGCAGTTTCGCAAGCTTTCTTTCATGCTTCTTTATTATTTTGGGATTCCCGTACTTTTCCCCATCTGATGTAATGCATAAATCCTTAATGCCTAAGTCCAGACCGATATTTTTATCTGTATGTGGTATCTCTGGATGCTCTGTTTCTACAAGTATCGACACATAATATTTCCCACCTGGTACCTGCGAAACTGTTGCTGATTTTACCTGTCCGGCAAATTCCCTGTGCACTTTTGCTTTTACTTCTTTTAACTTTGGAAGTTTTATCTTTCCACCCTCAAAATCCACTGCAATATTCCCATTTGTGAAATTTGTAGTATAAGACTTATGGTTATCATGTTTGCTTTTGAATTTCGGATATCCTGCATGTTCCCTGAAAAATTTCTGATATGCAGAATCCATGTTATAAATCGCATTTGTTAAGGCAAACTTATCAGCTTCCTTCAGCCATTCGTATTCTTTCTTTAATTCCCTGTTGCAGTAATTATTACAGTCTGTTCTGCTGACAGATTTTTCCTCTTTTTCGTACTTTTCTTTCCGGTATGCAAGTGTATTATTGTACACAAAACGGCAACAGCCAAATGTTTTTGCTATCTGTACTTTCTGCTCATTATCAGGATACATTCTGTATTTATACGCTTTTAACATTTACTGTCACCTTCTTTCCCAGCCTTGATTTCCTATATACTTTTTTAACGCTTCTTCTGATACATTTCCTGCACTGCAGGCAAAATACCCGTCTGTCCAAAATGTATGTTCTTTCCAAAACTGTTTCCGCAAATAATCCGGATATTTTTCCCATATAGGATATGTCGTATAACTTTTCATCAGATTTACAATCATACTAACAGACATTGCCGGTTCTGTTTCTATCCTGTAATGAATATGGTCTTTATCCGTTTCCATGTATTTGATAATGACGTTATGTTTCTGGCATA
>CANTHI010000109.1 GCA_947653505.1 uncultured Eubacterium sp. | reverse complement strand
GACCGCTTCCCATCTGGTATCCGCATAGCCAGTAACTGACCGCTTCCCATCTGGTATCCGCATAGCCAGTAACTGACCGCTTCCCATCTGGTGTCCGCATAACCAGTATGTGACATTTTATGTTTGTATCATGTTATTCTATTTTCTTTTTGAAAATCTCTTATAGATCTTCACCTGATCATAAATACATTTCCATGTCCCCGGTGCATCCGCAGTCACGCAGATATAATTTCTCTGTTTATCATCCGTCCCAAAGCTGACCGCACAGTTTCCTGCCTCAGACACAAATCCTGTCTTAGCCCCCTGCACAGTCCCTCCGGTATCTTTATCTTCTATCCGGCGCAAAAACCAGTTCGATAAAAGAAGCCCTTCCTTATGCTTTTTTGTTTTGGAAGTCGTATACGTACGGGCAGACAGTATTTCGCGGCACAGATCATCCGCAAACGCGGCATCCATAATCGCCGCCATATCTAACAGAGTACAGTAATGTTTTTTATCATAAATACCAATACAGTTGGTAAAATGCGCTGTTTCAGACAGCTCCAGCTCCTCCAGCTTTTCATTCATCAGCGTTACAAAAGCTTCCTGCGAACCTGCCACATATTCCGCCAGTCCCATCGCGGCATCTGCTCCGGATGGAAGGATCGTACCATACAAAAGATCTTTAACTGTCACCTTTTCATTGATTTCGAAACCGGCTACGCTGCATTCGTTCAAATAGCAAAAGTCTGTAATCTCAGCTGTGATTTTAAACTTTTTGTCCAGATCAGCCGGCTTAAGATGCTCTACTGCTGTCAGAAGCGTCAGCACCTTTGTCATGGAAGCTGGTACGATCCGGTCTGTTTCTCCTTTGCATGCCAGTATCTTTTTACTGTCCGGATCCACTAAAACGGCATGACTGCTTAAAATCCCTTTGCCAAGTGTCCTGGTCTGATCCTGATACTGATAGATACTTCTGATCTTTGGTCTTTCCGTGTCATCTGTCTTTGTACCGGATGCGTCATCCGTTCCTGTCTTTGTATCAGATGCGTCATCCATTCCTGTCTTTGTATCAGATGCGTCATCCGCTCCTGTCTTTGTACCGGATGCGTCATCCGTTCCTGTCCGGGTATCCGCTGCACTGGTCTGACTGCCATCCGGCTTCCCGGCTTCGGACTGATCTGTTACCGTATCTGCCGCCATACCTGCGCTGTCCGGTTTTCCCTGCTTTTGTTTTTTTTCTGTTGCACTCAGAGTAAACACTGCTGCCGCCGCGATCACTGCTATAATAAATACTGCCAGCACGATTCTTTGAATCAGTACCTGCCGGCGTCTTCTGGCGCGACGTTCCTTTTTTTCCTGCAGCACCTGCAGCCAGCGCAGGTCATCCTCTCTTCTCTGATCACTCATAAATCTGCTCCTTCACTCTTTTCTTCCTGATACTGTTTTTCATTCAGAATCCGGAACCTAGCAGCTGTCCTGTTATTCATAAACCAGCTCCAGCTCTCCGCCCTGTTCCGGGTTTTCTTTCATTCTCCATCGGATTGTAAGAACTCCCTGCTCCTCCAGTGGAAGCGCTATCTGCGTATTTTCCGAAAAATCCTGCAATGCCCTCTCCTCCCCAGCCTGCGTGCGGACCGAAATCCGGTACTCCATGCCGGACGGCCTGCTGGATATGATTCTGGCATATTTTGTCCCTGCTCCGGCATCTTCATAAAATCCTGCCAGCCCGTATACAGACGGTTTTGTCCCTGCCAGCTTTTCTTCAAAAGAATCATAAAACAGATCCTCCTGTGCGATTTTTCCGGTAAAGAAATCTCCAAACAGCCTGCTGAACGCGTAAGCGCCTGCTGTATTTAAATGGTCCTCGTCTTTAAAATAGCGGTTTCCTGCAGTTCTAAAATACTGCGGCTTTACCAGATTGAAATCGTAAAACTCCAGCTGCTCTTCCTTCGCAATCTGCCGCACCAGCTGGTGATAGGCATCATAATTCCCCTTTCCGGCAATTACTGCCTCCTGCATAGGAGATATAAACAGCGTAAGCGCAATGTTCTTTTTTTTGCAGAACCGGATAATCTGCCGCAAAGACCTCTTCCAGTCATCCGAAATTTCATCCAGCAGAACCGGACTGTACGCAGAAGGATAAAAACCGTTTTCCGGCGCCACCGCATCGTTTGCGACAAATCCCCGTTCCACATAATACTCTGTCTGCCCTTCTGACTTCACCCAGGTACAGTTTCGATAAGATTCTGTCTGTTTGGCCGCAATCACATTTTTTACATAATCCGCGTCAAAAAATTTTTTCCAGTTCCTTCTTGCCAGCAGAAAGCCGTCTGGCCAGTACGGTTTCGGAACCGCCTGTGTCAGAAAGGACAGCCTGCGCAGCGAAGGCTTCATATAATCAGTAATAATATAAACAGAGGTCAGCTCCGTCCGCTCCTGATAACTGCACATAGACGCAATGCCGTAATACATTTCCAGATAAATCTGTCTGACTTCATTGCCGGCTGCCAGCTCCCGGATCAGCGCAAGCGAGCCGTCCATCGGCTGTGATGAAGTCCCCAGATTAAACGTGTGGGCGCCAAATCCGGCATCCGTAACCTCCGGTACCAGCGAGCGGTACACATGGGAGGATCCCACAAACGCCAGATCAATATTTTCTTTTGTATGATAAAGCTCATGCATCATAAGCCTTGTATAAGACGAAGTATCATCCGTCAGTAAAAACCGCATTCCATTCATGCATCCCAAAAACAGCAGAATCACTGCCGCTACGGACGCCACCCGCTTCATCGTTTTTTTCATGCCATATCCCACCTGTCAGAACTGAAAATAAATAAACGCACCCGCATCATAGTCCACACCATAGATTCCAAACAAAACCACGCTTACGGCAAGTCCCACATACAGCGTCCACCGGAACCAGCATTCCTGCCTGTTTAAAAAAGCGCTTACTGATATCTGCTTTTCATGCAGGATATCTGCCGTAAGTAAAAGCGCTATACCGGCAGACAGGCAGGCCCAGTTTCCACGGTCCAGTCCGGTCTCATAAACACCAGCTGTCTGAAAAACCGTAAACATCTGGCGGATCACACCACAGGCATGACGCAGACTTTTGGACGCAAAAAAAATCCATGCGAAATCCACAAGCAGAAATGTACCGGCCATTTTCCGAAGTCGCGCACTGAATGACAATCCCATTCGTTCCTGCCCATAGCCCATACGTTTTATGATTCTATGCCGGCAGTCCCCCGCAATCTGATATACCGCATGCAAAAGCCCCCATGCCACAAAATTCCAGGAAGCCCCATGCCAGAGCCCGCTGATTCCAAATACAAGCAGGATATTCAGATACTTTCGCAAAATACCGCATCTGTTTCCACCAAGCGGAATATAAAGGTAATCCGTAAACCACGACGTCAGCGACCTGTGCCATCTTCTCCAGAAATCCCTGATATCCACAGCCAGATAAGGCTGCCGGAAATTCTGCATAAGCGAAATCCCAAACACCTTCGCGGCTCCTCTTGCAATATCAGAATATCCCCCAAAATCACAGTAAATCTGAACCGCAAACAGCACAGCCGCCAGCACAATCTCAAAAAAACCATAGCTTTCATAATGACAGATGACCGTGTCCACCAAAAGCGCCGCACGATCCGCGATCACCAGCTTTTGAAACAGCCCCCAGAGCATCAGCAAAAATCCATCACGCATCCGGTCAAAATCCCAGACCTGTATCTCACTGATTTTCCGGAGCTGAGGAAGCAGATGTTTTGACCGTTCAACCGGGCCTGCGACAAGCTGCGGAAAAAACGATACAAACAGGGCATACCGGAATATATTTCTTTCTGCTTTGATCTCCCCTTTGTATACATCAAACGTATATCCAAGCGCCTGAAAAATATAAAAGGATATCCCGACCGGAAGCAAAAGATCCAGTCTCCGGTCCACCCCCCCCCTTACTCCAATGTGCGTCAGAACCCGTTCCAGATTCACCAGAATAAAATCCGCATACTTAAAAAGTCCCAGCAGACCCAGGTTGCTGACCAGACTGCATGCGGCCCAGCACTTTTTCGCCAGCACATGCCGCGTCCCGCATGCTTCCATAAAAATGCTGCTGCCATATGTAACCAGTGTCGAAAAAGCAAGCAGAAGGGCATATTCCGGATTCCAGCCCATATAAAAATAATAACTGGCTGCCAGCAGCCACAGATACCTGCATTTTTTTGGAACAAATAGGAAAACCGCTGTAACAGCCGGAAAAAACAGCAAAAAGTCAATGGAATTAAAAAGCATGGTGCGCCTCTTTCTGTCGTAAGGAACTATAAGTAAATAAATATAATAAACCTGCGCCTGATTTTTCTTCGGAAGCGGCGCTATCGGTGCCTGTCATTTTCTGTCTTCTGAACAGGATTATACTATACTCCGGATGTAATGGCAATACACATCCAACAACTAACGCAGCTTAGGAACTGTAAGTAAATCCGTAAAAGACCGCACGGAACATCCCCGTACGGTCTTTTCTCCTGCTATCTGCCCCACTTATCGCACAGCGAATTAATCTGATCTGCCAGTTTTGCCAGTTCCTTATTCGGTCTGCCTTCCAGCCTGTGAATCAGCGCAAGCAGACGCTCTCCAGCCGACAACAGCCTTGCAAATACGTTCGTAGATGCCCTGGATGCCTTCGCACGCTTTAATGTACGCTGCCGCTGTCCCTGCTTGATCTGCACGCCTGTCAGAAGATCATAAGTATCCCCGCTGTATGGCGCCTGCGCGTCATATCCGAACGTCCTATGTAAATGTCCCGCAAAGGTATCTGTAACCGTATCTTCCCCATGTACGATAAAAAACCGCGGCGCGCTCTCCGCAAACGCGCCTGCCCAGTGCGTGAGCTGGTCTTTGTCCGCATGTCCGCTGATTCCCGGAAGATTTAAGATTTTTGCATTCACTTCTACCGTCTCACCAAACAGACGCACCTGTTTTGCGCCATTTAACAAAAGATGGCCAAGCGTCCCTGGTACCTGAAAGCCTACAAACACAATCGTGGAGTCTTTCCGCCACAGATTATGTTTTAAATGATGCCGGATCCGGCCGGCCTCGCACATGCCCGATGCAGATAAAATAACAACCGGCTTTTCTATAAAGTTAATTGCCTTTGACTCGTCGCTCGTTACGGAAGTCTTTAACCCTTCAAACCGCAGAGGATTCATACCGGATGCAATCAGCTCCTTTGCTTCGTCATTGAAGCAGACCGCATTGTTTTTGTGAAATACATTCGTCGCTTCCACGGAAAGCGGACTGTCCACATAGACTTCAAAATCCTCAAACCCCGGCAGCAGATGCTCGGATTTAATCCGGCGCATGAAAAACAAAAGCTCCTGCGTACGTCCTACGGAAAAAGCCGGAATCACGACATTGCCCCCGCGGATAAACGTTTCTTTTATAACCTCGGCAAGCGTAACCGCATAATCCGGCGGGGCAGCATGCAGCTTATCCCCATAGGTGGATTCCATAACGACATAATCCGCATCCTGCACATACTCCGGATTCCGGATCAGCGGACGGTTTCCTGTTCCGATATCACCGGAAAATACAAGCTTTTTCGTCTGCTCCTCCTCTGTCAGCCACAGCTCGATGCTGGAAGAGCCAAGCAGATGGCCGGCATCCTTAAAACGTACTTTCACATCCCCGCTGACCTCAATCTGCGTATCATATTCACACGGAATAAAATGCTCCAGCACCCCGATTGCATCGTCCATATCGTAAAGCGGTGTCACCTGCGGACTGCCCGCACGGACTGCTTTGCGGTTCTTCCATTCCGCCTCAGACATCTGGATATGCGCACTGTCCTTTAACATAATGTTACACAGCTCACAGGTCGCCTTCGTGGCAAAAATCTGCCCGCGGAACCCACGGCTGTATAAAAGCGGCAGCAGACCGGAATGGTCAATATGGGCATGTGTGACAAACACATACGCAATAGCCGCCGCATTGACTGGTATTTCCTGATTCACATACAAATCAGGCCCCTGCTCCATCCCACAGTCAACCAGCATATTTTTTCCCGCAGACTGGATAAAGTGACAGCTTCCAGTCACCTCATGTGCCGCTCCCAGAAATTCTAATAACATAATACCATCTCCCCTCTGTAATGATGAAAATCCTGACGGATCAGATCTTTTCCAAAAATCCTGTCTGTTTTATTTTACACTTATTATATCATTTTGTGTCCGATATACAAATATTTTTTCGCCAGAATATCAGACAATCGCTTCAACAATCTTCTTATCCCCAATAACCCTGTCAAACACCCCTGTCTCTTTTTTCTTATTAAAGTTAAAGCTTAACAGATATCCGGTTTTTTTTCGATAAATCTCCAGATAGTCAGCAAGCTGTGACTCTCCTCTTTCATGGTATTCTTTTCCGTGCCAGATCTTCATCTCAATAATATACTGTTCCCCACGATAATCCACAATGACATCTGTACGTTTCCTGTCTCTTGTCTGTGACTCAATATAATAGTTTCCTGTTCCATTGATAATTGGCCTCAGATACAGAAGAAATAATCTTCTTCCATATTCTTCAGTAAACTGATTGTCCCGTTCCCCATACAGCTCCTGATAATGAACTACAAACTTTTCAAGTATTCTTCTCATATTCAGATGGCCTCCTGTCACAAAGTCATTTTTGTCTGAAAAGGAAGCCTGTGTCATCCTGCTTTCTTTCCATTCTTCCGAAGAAAGAAACCGGTTATATAACCGTGTCTCAAAAATCCTGTTTGCAATCACAGCGGAAGCATTCTCCCGCTTTACAAAGCCATACATCATCGCCACATCAATCTCTGTTACATCCGGATTATATAAAATCCGTTCCCCCTGAAATAATACTTTACATATTACAGATTCCAGTTTTGGATATTCTTCCAGCTTGTGGTTTAAGGAATCAAACAGTGTGTTTTTTTCGAGAATCAGGATTCTTTCTGCCGCCAGAAATCCTTCCCTGCTCCATGCCTTTGCAATAGAATCAAAATCTGCTGTCCCGGGCAGCTCCTCATCCATAATTTTACACAAACGGCTCACAAGAAACGGATATCCGGATGTGTCGTCATACAAAAGTCCGGCCATCTGGCTGATCTCCATTCCTGTATGCATATCTGCTTCATACTCCTGCAGCATTCCCGCTATCCCGTCTTTCGAAAAACTCATATGCAGATTAAAATTTACAGCAATATTCCACGGGCTGTTTCCTCCATGTGGTTCCTTTGAACTTAATTTCCCTTTCAGATTTTTCACATCACAGACTCCGGCTAATATTACAGAATGAAATGTCACCGTTCCTTTCCGTTCCCTTTGCAGATAATAATTCCTAAGCTGTGATAAAAAATCCAGAAAGACCTGATGGTCAGCCGCATGGTCAATCTCATCGATTAAAAGAATCACTGGTCTTTGGGACAGCCTGCATAATGCGGTCAGATTTCTGAAAAGCTGCATCAGATAAAAATAATGCTCCGGATCCTCCAGCGATTTTTCAAGCTTGTGAATCTGCTCCATCATCCGGTCAGTCCATTCTGTGATTTCCATAAATTCCTCCAGAAAACAGGATGCAAATGCACGTGCAAATGCATCTTCCGTTTCATACATTGCACTGCCGATTGTCTGAAAATCCAGAAACACTACGAAATACTCCTTTTTCAGATATTCTGCCAGCGCAGCCAGCGTTGTTGTCTTTCCATACTGCCTCGCACGGCTGATCACAAAATAATTTCCTTTATCTGCCATTTTCTTTATTTTCTCCAGACGGCTGTCTAAATTTACCATATAATGCCTGTGCGGCATACATAAACCTGCAATATTAAATTCCTTTCGCATGACTGCCTCCTTTCTTTCCGGACGGGTATGATTTCAGTATACACAAAAACAAAGCAGACCGCAACAAATGTCTGATTAAGAAACGGCAGAAAGTGTTCCAGAATCCGCAAAAGACCGCACGGAACATCTCCGTACGGAACTTATTCCGTCAGATACACTTTAATATAATCCTCAAACTTTTTCATACACTCCTCATAACCGGCCGCATCCTCATAAAACGGTGTCATTTCTTCCATAAACCTGATATATACATCTGTTGCATAATAGCACTTCTGTGGATCCATCAGCTCTTTTTTATACGCATCGATATACGCTTGCGGCAGAATGCCCATTTCCACATACTGGCTTCCGTATGCTGTCTCTTCCTCCACTGCTTTCTCAACAGCGCCCTCTAAGGCTGACCTGCGTACCGGACAGTAGAAGCCACGGTCTGCAATGGCACTCTGCACCTCATTACCGGGCAGAAGCTTTATCATGTTCCAGGCATTTTTCTGGTTCCCGCTGTTCGCGCGGATCCCTGCATACTGGGATATTTTTGACATTGACTCCCCTTTGTCATTTGTCAACGGACAGAACACCGGTTCCGCATCTGCCGCAATAGCCGCGGAAACGCCTATAAATGTTTTGAAATTATTCGCAATGTGAAAATACGCTTCGCCTGATCCAATCCGTTCACCAAAGCCAAAATCGCCGCTGGACGGATAGTCTCCAGAGCCGTTGTCTTCATGAAATATAGGCTTATACGCTTCACATCCCTCACGCAGCCGCCCTGCATCCACGGCTATTTCCCCTTTCTCATAATCCAGAAACTGACCGGTCAGCATCTCCGGAAATGTTGCGAGCTGGCCGGCATCCGCAAATACGCGCACAGTATCCGCCTGCCCGTACAGCCTGCCCGCATCCCGCATAAAGGTAAGAACATCCGTACCTCCATCCCATACTATACCGGCTTTTTCCATCCCTTCCTTTGAAGCGACCGCAATCGTTGCATAATAGTCCAGCGGCATAACCATCTGCTTCCCGTCCAATGTACCTGCTCCAAGCACAGCCTGTACATATTCCGCGGCATCCCACTCCTGATCCTGCTCCATAAAACTGTCCAGCGGGGCGAATACACCGGATTTCATCATTTTGTATACATCGTTGCTCCCCATCCCCCACACACTTCGTGTCATCCACGTATAGAAATATTTATCCTTTTTCAACTCCTTTATCTTTTCCCAGCAGGTAAGAATTGTCTCTGAAATGGCAGATACAAAAAAACAGACAGAAGCTGAACATTTAAATGTTCAGCTTCTGTCTGCTGCCATGCATATCCCCATATGCACTAATTTAAGCAGAAAAATGAATTTACAATCATAAAATGTCATATGTTGGCTATGCGGACTCCGGCGTCTCAGCCAGACAGATTACCGCCTCCCATCCGGCTGGCTTTCATAAGCTTTAC
>CANTHI010000108.1 GCA_947653505.1 uncultured Eubacterium sp. | reverse complement strand
AGATAGAATGAACTTCGTTTAACGCACCTTCTGCAACCTGGATTAAGGAAATACCATCCTGTGCATTAGCAGAAGCCTTATTCAGACCTCTAACCTGGCTTCTCATCTTTTCAGAAATTGTTAAGCCTGCTGCGTCATCTGCTGCACGGTTAACTCTGTAACCAGAAGATAACTTTTCAGAAGATTTAGACTGTGCGCTTGTTGTAATGCCTAACTGTCTGTTAGCGTTCATAGCTGTGAGATTGTGCTGTACTACCATAATTTTCCTCCTTGAATTTAATGCATCTTCCTTGATGCATGTGCTATTTTTTATTTGTTGCGCGCATCCGTCTTCATGGCCGTACGCTCCACTTCGACTTTTGCTTTCAAGTAACAATTGTTATCTTGTTTACTTGTATTATATATCGGATGGAAGTGCGAATACTTTATAGATAAAATCAGATAAAATTAATTTTTTCTGATTTTTTATTGTCATTTTTTATTGTCCAGAAACTGGGCATCCACAAAACCTGACTGTGTCATATTGCGGTAATACTGACTGACGGCTTTATGGCTCGCTTTGACTTCCCGCACCTGTTTTTTGACAGACTCAAATTTCTTCTGTGCCAGTTTATAATTGCGCTGTTCTTCTGCCTGAATGCTGCTTCCCTCTGCCGTCACTTCCCGGATCAGATCCTGAAGACGCCTGATCTGATCTGCATACTTTTCTTTGCCTGCGTTCAGCTGCGTCTGAATACGTCCATAGATTTCTTCAAATCCTTCATCCAGAAGATTCAATTCATCTACAAGAGCCGATTTGCTGTTGATATTTTCTTCAAACTCTTCCGGCCCCAGCTCTTCATCTAACAAAAGAATACGCTGCTGTTCATTTTTTGCCCTGATCTGATGCAGGACTCCAAGCTTTTTTTTCAGACTCTGCTCTAAAATGTCCAGATAATTTTCTTCTGACATGCCCACCTCTTCCTGCTGCCGCAATCATCCGGACAAACCGGACAATTCTCCTGCTGTTTCAAACATGACTGCTTCTCTGCAAATAATAACGAAATAGAATCACTTACAGGCAGAATTATGAATTTACACTTTTCTTCATAACATCTTTCCATGTATCCCGCATGGTACGCAAATGAGTCAGTACTTCTTCCAGTATCTCCTGATCCTTTTTTACGTTTGCTTCTCTCAGACGCTGCAGCAGATACTGGTATACATTGTTAAAATCTTTCGCAACCGGATATTTGTAATTCAGCGTAGACTGAAATTCTTCAATAATCCGTTCTACTTTTATAATATTCGTATGCGCTTTCTGAATATCATGCTCCCCGACAGCAGCTATCGCTATATTGCAGAATTTAATTGCCCCGTCATACAGCATCAGCGTAAGTTCTCCTTTTGATGCCGTCATGATCTTATTATTTGCATATGCTGCATATCTGTTATTCGTTAACATCTCTGTCCTCCGTGATTTTAGATATTTAAGTTCGCCCATGCTCACTTACCCTGGACAGACAGCAGCATCTGACCAGGGTACAAACAACAATAGATCTCAATATGATAAATAAATGATTATGAACCAAGCATTCCGGCAAATGCAGACTGCTGATTCTGCAGTTTTGCTAATGCAGTCTCCATCGCTGCAAACTTCTTGTAATAAGAATCTTCGATTTCCGTTACTTTCTGTTCCCATGCACTGATTTTCTTCGTATAATCGCTGTAGCTCTGGGCCATTGCCTTATCATTATAGATCGACTGATAAGAACGCATGGTAGAAGGCTTCATCTGTTTGCCAAGCTTATCCGACAGCTCGCTGGCTACTCCCTGAATCAGGCTGATAACGGTATCCGGATCCGAGTTCAGCATAGACATCAGCTTATCAGCATTTGCTGACGTCGTTTCATCATCTGCATCACCATCAATGTGGAGTTCATATCTGTTTTTCGCTGTTGTCTTAAAATAACTGCCTGTCTTGATACCCAGAGAAGCCAGACTGTAGCTCTTGCCATTGATATTATACGTCTTGGACATTGCTGACGTCATAACATTCATCAAAGTCGACAGATTGCCATCCCGGCGTAACAGGGAATCCTTAATCTTTTTCTCCCAGTCAGCGACTTCTGATTCAGATAACGCTTCTTTTTCTTCTGATGTCAGCGGCTCATATCCTTTTGCGGAATCTGCATTGTACAAAGATGACATTTCATTGATAATACTGTTGTATTCAGAAATGAAATCTTTGATCTTATCATAGAGCCCCTGCGTGTCTGTAGCTGTTGTGATCGTAACCTCTTCGGAACCGCTTGTTGTTGACAGAGCCTGAATTGATAAACCATTAATGTTAAATGTATTGGAAGATGATTCAAACTTTGCACCATTTAAATGAATCATGGCATTCTTTCCATCTTCTTTAAAAGCTCCGTCATTTGTATTATTCAGCTGCCATTCTCCGGACGCATTTTTTGTATAATGATCTTTAAAATAAGTAACTTTATCTACCAGTCCATCGACATAGCTGTCAAAATCCGGATCTCCTGCGCTCATACCAGCCAGAGAAGAAGTCAGTCCTGCACTGTCAATTGTTTTATACTTCTGGATAATTTCTTCCTGTTTTGCCAGTTCTTCATCCTGGTTTTCTATTGCTTTATTATTATCAGTTATTTTCTGACTATACTCTGACAGTTTTGCAGCTGGATCATCTCCACTGCCAAGAATATAATTATTCGGATCGTTCTTATGCTCATCCTCGTATTTTTCTACGGCTGCTTTATTCGCATTATAAGATTTGATCTGTTTAAACTCATCTGTATCTTCTTTTGTAATATTATATACATTTTTTAAATTGTCATAAATGTCAGAACCTTTTGCCTTATTGGCAGAGGAAGCTGTAGCTTCAACAAGGTTTCCATCCGCATCCAGCACCGGATTACCACTGCCATCAACTTCGTACTCTTTCTCACGATCAGAGGAAGACATATTAGCAAGATGGGAAAGAGCAGTTGCGTCATTATCATTAATTGTCTGATTGACATCCTTTATATTTTTTGCTGCCGTTACATAATTTACGGCTCCCTGAAGATCTTTGTTTTCTCCCTGCAGCCTTTCTTTTTCAGCAGCGGCGTCTTCCTTAGCTTTCTTCGCTGCTGCAGCCGCTTTTACATCTCTTTCTAAAGCTGCTCTGTCTACTACCCCGCCTGATACATAGTTTTCAATCCATGATTTTGCTTCAGCACTGCCAGTTTTCGACTGCGTACTGATACCCAAAGCATACAATGCATTTGCGCCATTTTCATCCGTTGCTGCAAGCATAAAATCATTATCTGCACCAGTTTCTTTTGATACAATAAACAATCTCTTATTTGTTTCATCATAAGATGCCTGTACGCCTGCTCCAGAATTATTCACCTGCTTCACAAAATCATCGATCGTAGTGTTTTCATCTACTTTCAGATACGTATCTTTTCCATTACCAGTAAGACGAATCTCCCCACTACCACTAAATCCATCCAGATCAGATAATTTTGTCGCAGCTCCTTTTTTAGCCTTTATCTCGGCACCTGTCAGATATCCGCCATTTGCTACCTGATCAACTTTTAATTTCTGTGTCCCGTTAACTGCCCCTTTTCCAGCTGATACAGTTGCCTTTGTAGCATCTGACACGGATGTCTTCTTCATATTATAACCAGAAGTAAAACGTAAAGAATCCAGTGACTTATATAAATTCAGCACTTTCGCATTCAGACTTTTCCACTTATCCTGCGTCCAGGACAGCTTTGTCTGCTGTTTTTTGATCTTATCTCCTTTTGATCTGTATGCCGAAACCAGTTCTTTAATAATAGAATCTGTATCCAGACCCGAATTGAGTCCGGTAACCCGAATTGTCATATCTGCTTACCTCCTTAACCTTTTTCATCCTTATCCTTTTTCATCTACGAGAATACCTGCCATTTCCCATACTTTCTGGATCATATCCAGCGTTTCCTCCGGCGGATATTCTTTGACTACGTCTTTTGATTCCTTATCTACAATTTTAATCATGACACGATTGGTTCCTTCGTGGATACCAAACACTGCTTCTGTCTGGGCCATCATATTTTTTTTCAGCTTTTCTACCGCCTCCTGAAGCTGTCTGCTGGTCTGGTGGCCATTGCTGCTGCCAGACTGACCGCCGGTATCTTCTGCGTTGCCGCGGACAGGCTGCATCGGCTTTACAGTTTCTTCTTCGATGATACCAGGCTCAGCTTTTCCGCCGGATTCCATTACTGGTTTTGATGTTTTCACTGATTTTTCCGACTTTGCTGTATTTGCCGGTTCTTTTACTTTTACCGGCTTTGCTGCGCCTGACGCACTTCCCTGATAAGTCATCGCAGCAGCTTTCATTGCTTCAATCGCCATCGTCTCCACCTCCTTGTGAATACTTTTGTACCTATTGACATTGCTGCTTTTCGTTTGTTGTATATATCGGTAAAAATCTTTAAATCCTTAGCTTCCGATGAAGGCTTTTCATGACATTCTGTCTGTATACGTACGAATCCGGCTGGACGGTCTCCAGCCGGAGTTTTCGCACAGACTGCGTTTACTTTCCTTCTGAAAACATTTTCAGGGCTTTCAGATTTGCTTCACTCGCAGCTGCTTCGTTTTCTTTCTGAATCTGAAGATGAACTTCTTTCCGGTAAATCGGTACTTCTTTTGGAGCAGATACGCCTATTTTTACCTGATCGCCACGAATTTCCAGAATCGTGACTTCAATATTGTTATTCAGCACGAGCGCTTCGCCTTTTTTTCTGGTCAGAGCCAGCATACCTACTCACCTGCTTTCTTCTTATTTAAGATATCATAAATCTTATATTTTACCGGATAATCATCTTCTACAATCAACTGTGCGCCCTGCAGATTGTCTGTATTAATTACAAACGGCGCTTTCAGATTTACAGACATTTCTTCTATTTTTTCCGGTACCGTAATAGTCACGAGGATAAAGGTGTTTTCTTCGCTGATCGCACCTAACACTTCGAGTCCCTCTTCATTGACAATCACCTGATAGTCCGGTTTGATATCCAAAGGATTCAAAACCGGAAGTGCAAAGGACGGATCATCCATTGACTGCAGCCATTTGATACTGTCCTGCCTGCTTCCTTCTTCGTCGTGTATCAGTGTAAAATTTTGCAGATCCGGAAATCCAATAATGCCTTCTTTTAATTTGATAATCTTGTCGTCTTCGATATCAATCGTACCAAATAATCTTGTATCTGCCTTCATTCCATACTCCTTATTAGATTTAGATAAAGTCCAGCAATGTCATTTTACCGATCTTTGCGCCAGCCTGCAGCGCTGCCTGATACGCTACTGAAGCTGCTGTATAATTGATCACCAGATCTGACAAATCCATGTCTTCATTGATCGATTTTAATTCTTTAAATGTAGATTTCTGGACGCTCATCCGGTTTTTCGTCAGCTCCACGCGTGCCTGACGGCCACCCAGATTCGTGATGCCGAGATCAATATCGTCCAGATATCCCTGAAATTTTGTAATATAAGAGCTGTAAGTATCATGCATGCTCTGATTCGCATAATCCCGTTGTTTTTTTGCGGCATCCAGCCATTTATTTAACTGCAATTTATCATTTTCGTCTGTACAGTTCTTTAATTTCGCCTCAATCTCATCGACTGTCGAGTTTGCTGAGATCGCAAACTTTACTACGTCAATCAGCTCTGTGATATCGCGCCGGATATTCGGATCAAATACCTCTCTTGCCTCTGTATTGATCTGCATCTGCTGGCCATTGGAGATATTGTACTTAATTGCCTGTGTGATCCATTCTCCGTTTTCGTCGAAATTCTCATAGACAATATCGTCTCTTTCTGTCATATATCTTGTACAATCAAAGAAATATTCCGGATGCAGCTCTCCTTCTTCAAATCCGTTTTTATCATATGTAAAAGAAAAAGATGCCTTGCCTGCGTCAAAAGCAGATGCAATATCGTCTTTAAAAATGAGTTCCCCGCTGGAACTGTCAAAAACAATCTCATCATCCGCGATCTGATAGCCATTCTCCCGAAGTTCAGCTGTATTGCTGACTCTGTACACCATATTTTTCCCATTGATATTCACAATCGAAGTCAGCTGCGGATTTGTACCTGTCGCATTCGTATATTTTACTGACGCTGATTTTGCCGGTTCGGGTGAAGCAACAAGCGGTGTAGGTGGGACTACGGATGTATCCCAGTCTGAATTTTTATATAACTGCGTCGTATATGTCGTTCCATCCGCAAGAGTTCCTGTCGGAGGGAGTTCATTTGGCACAGCGGTATAACCAGCCGGAGCAGTCGCAGTAATAACAGGATTACCTGTTCCCGCGTTTACACCCATCTGGAACGTACATCCATTCATATTGGTTGTCGTTCCATCTGCCGACAGGCTGACCGTATTTTTTTTACCTGTAGCAGTATCTGTATACGTAATACTCAGAGTATTCTGGCCTGCAGTAATATTGTCGTATGACAGTCTGATCCTGTTCAGCTGCACATCATCGAACACTTTAACCGTCGTTGCCGGATTGCCTGAGATTCCTAATCCCATATCTGAAGTATCATCAAACCTGCCTGCATAATACTCCCGTTTTTCAATATCCTTAAAGTCAAATGTTTCTGTAATATTATAGTGCGCCGCCTTTGCTTCCGCACTATTCATAAATGTTACATCCTGATTTGTCTTATATCCGGTAAAAATGGTCCTGCGGTCATAATCTGCGTTGCCTTCGCTGTAAATCTGCTGCTGCAATGACTGCAGTTCTTTTAAAATCGCCTGACGGTTTTCCGGCTCTAAAATGTCATTGGCGCCATAGACCGTCTGTTTGTAAGCATCCGTAATCAGATCCTTCATATTGATCATTGCTGTCTGTGTACATTCCATCCAGGATTCTGTATCCGGTATATTGTTGTCATAATACTGCGTAATTGTGCTTAACGTACTGCGCAGACGCAGGGAACGGATCGCGATGATCGGGTTATCTGAAGGCTTTGTTATCTTTTTCTGAATGGACATCTGGTTGTTTGTATAATCCACGTTCGCACGGTTTGAATTAATATTTGTTTTTGTCCTTTTTACGATCATGGAATTGGTGACTCGCATCATAGCTGTTCCCTCCTTTATACACCGGTCTGTGTGATCAGACGATCATACATTTCGTTCATGGTAGATATAATCTTGGATGCCAGATTGTAGGCATTCTGGAACTTAATCAGGTCCAGACCTTCCTCATCCTCATCTACACTGGATATGGACATCCGGTAAGTATCTATCGTATTGCCGATATCGGAATAGTTCATCGTGAGAATATCAGCTTCCTGCCGGTCTACCGTAATATCTGTTACAATATATTCCAAAAACTGATTGCCGCCCGAACCGCGGTAAATCACGGTCTTGGACTCCAGTTCAAGCATCATGTCTACGATTCCCGCTTCGCTCTCATCCGTATCAGTACGGATAGAGGTCGCAAAATAATTCGGATCTTTCTGGCTCTTGTCGTTGACTGCAACATTTGCTGCTGTCATCTGATAATAATTGCCGCCCTTTGCGTCGGATTTATAAGTAACAGAAACTCCTTTTTCCCCATCTGATTTTTTCGTATCCAGAAATGTATTTTCAGAACCATCCGTTTTAATAGAAACAAAAAATGCTCCCATCTGATTGCCTTCGGTATCTGCGCCGCCATTTTTATATTTAATTTCTTCCGGAATGATCTTTCCGGTTTCTTCATCAATGGTATACCGGTTTGTAACAGGCGTTCCGTCCATCTGTGTCGTGCCGTCTCCTTTTCCGTATATCTGCATATCATTAAATTTACGGCAGAACGAACGCAAAAATTCATTCATCTGTGACATATAATATGGGATCCCGCGTGAATCAATCGGCTGCCCGACTGTAACCTCTCTTCCGGCTTTTCCGGTCAATGCCGTCAGATCACGGTCTTCCATCTGGAACGTATACGTATAAGATTCTTTTCCAAACTTATCTACCGTTTTTTCCATTTCAAATCTGGAATACGTATAAGTCCGGTTTGCAATCGTAATATATCCTCTCTCCGGCATGTTCATTGCTTCTACCGTCGTTATATTAGGATTTACTACTTTGATCTGGGACTTGCCTGCGTCGACTTTGGACAGTGTTCCCTGAAAGTTTTCTTTATTATTCCCGTCACGGATGTTCAGTACTGCCTTTAATTCACCAGACATGGTATCCGAAGAAGCATTAAACTCATTGCCAGTATGTGCCCAGCGGATATCATACAGCCCGTCAATATCATTCTGATTTATTTTTTCCATACGGCTGTAACATTCCAGCTCATTATAACTATTGCCATCGACCAGCAGCTGGCCTTCCACACGGACACAAAAACGGGTGCCACCCAGATATACATCCGGATCATAGCTGTTTTTAACCTCCGACTCTTCTATTTCAATCGGAACGATTTTAGAAAGCTCATCTAATAAATAAGCCCGCTGGTCACGCAGCTCATTCGCGCGCCGGCCCTGGATCTCTATCGTGTTAATCTTATCGTTAATAATCGATATTTTCTGCGCATAGGAATTGATCTGCTGTACAAGCGCACGGACTTCCTGATTACAGTCAGACTGCAGTGACTGAAGATGTCCGGACATATTGTTAAAATATTCCATCAGACTCTGTGCATTATTAATAAAATGATTCCGGATATTCAGCTCTGAGCCGTTTCCTTTTAAAGACTCAAGCTGGTTGAATATTTCTTTATAAATAGAAGCAAATCCGGTCGCACTTTCCTGATCGTCACGAAACAGATTTTCCACCTGCGCCATATAATAACTCTTTTTCTCATACTGACCGACATTGCTGTTGTTCGTCCAGTATCTGACATCATAATACGTATTCCGCAGCTGTGTAATCGAATCCGCATCCACGCCACTCCCAAGCGTACCGTACGTATAGTTGCGCAAAGATGCTTTTGCTACCAGATTGACAATCTGTTTGCTGTAGCCTGGTGTATTTGCATTGGATACGTTATTTGCCGTTGTATTAATGGAAGCTGAGTATGCGTTTAATGCAGACCAGCCGATATTTAATCCGAAAAATGTAGAACTCATATACTCACCTCACGTCTCTCAGAGCCCTGATACAAGCATCTCTATCATATCACTGACTGTCTGGATATAGCGGCTGGAAGCATTGTAGGCATTCTGATATTTAATCATTCTTGTCAGTTCCTCGTCAGAGGATACCCCGATGACTTCATTCCGCTGATTTTCTACCGCTGTTACAGTATCTTCGAGCTTTTCTTACTCCTTAGGACATATTCTACCATAATTTTATATAATACTAAAAT
>CANTHI010000107.1 GCA_947653505.1 uncultured Eubacterium sp. | reverse complement strand
ATAATACGGGGCGCTTTTATTTTGATTTCAAACATCAGGGGCAGCTGTTCAGATATTTTGCATAAAGATAAATGGAAAGAATGTACGGGGAGGATCAAGCATGAATATTGGTCAGAGGAGCCATCAAAATCCGCAGCCGTCCGGACAGGAACACTGGGATGAGGCGGATTTGATAAGAGACAGCAGAATACTGGAGCATACACATTCCTTTATCGTTGAATATAATTTAAAGACAAGACATTGTTATATTGATCCTGCACAGCGCCGGTACGTATATGGAGACTGGCAGGAAAGAAAGCACGAAAATGCAAAGAATTATGAGAGGGTTGTGCTAAGGGATGATATTGCGGCGCTGCAGGCTTTTTTTGACTTTTCTAATCTTATGGCGGGGGAAAGCCGGAGTATAGATGCGAGATTTTATGTAGAGGCACATGATTATGAATGGTACCGCGTCAGACTTAGTTGTTATGCAGGCGCGGATGGAGAAAAGGAGCGGGTGCTGATTACGTTTACCAATGCTGAGAAGGAGCTGGAGACAGTACAGAAGCTAAAGTTTCTGCTGGCCAAGGATCCGCTGACGCATATGCCGAATCTGGACAGTTTTGTACAGATGACGGAAAAGATGCTGCAGTCGCATCCGGATCTCAGTTATGCGCTGATCCGGATGGATATTGACAAGTTTCGCATGATTAATCAGATGTACGGGACAAAAGAAGGAGATAACATCCTGCGTTATATTGGCGTGAAGATCCAGGAATGGGTCGGTCCGGTTCAGGAAACGAGTACATACTGCAGGATATCATCGGATCTGTTTTGCATCTGTATGCCGGCAGAAGCAGACAGTATTCAGGAGATCATTGATTTTATACAGACTTCGCTGCGTGCGTATCCGATTAAATTTGATATAATTATGTCTTTTGGAGTCTATATTACGTGTGAAGAAGACCGGAAGGAACAGGTCACGGTCTCTACGCTGATGGATCGTGCAGCTTCTGCGCAGCGGACGGTCAAAAACAGTTATGTGAATCATATTGCGTATTATGACAATGTGATCCGTAAAAAGGAAATTGCAGAGCGGATTATTATATCAGAAATGAAGAAAGCATTGGAAACGAATCAGTTTCAGGTATATCTGCAGCCGAAATGTGAGATGGATACCGGAAGAATCATCGGCTCGGAAGCGCTGGTACGCTGGATTCATCCGTCGCAGGGGATTATTTCGCCGGGAGAATTTATTCCGGTATTTGAAAAAAACGGATTTATTTCGGAGCTTGATTATTTTGTGTTGCGTACAACCTGTCAGATGATACGCAGATGGCTGGATGGGGGAAAAAAGGTATACCCGGTTTCGGTCAATGTATCCAGGACGGATTTATATAATCCTAATTTACTGGAACAGATCAAAGCGTGTGTCGCGGAATATGATGTGCCGCATGATCTGATTGCTTTTGAACTGACAGAGAGTGCGTTTGTATCAGATAATATGCAGCTTTATAATCTGGCAAAGCTGCTGCGGGAAAATCATTTTCATGTGATGATGGATGATTTTGGAAGTGGATACTCCTCGCTAAATTCTTTGCGGGAGATTCCGGTCGATGTATTAAAGATAGATTTAAAATTTCTTCCTCCTTCATCGGATGACAGACGGGGAAATGTGATTTTGCATTCTGTAGTGGAAATGGCAAACCGGCTGGGACTGGAAGTCATAGTGGAAGGCGTGGAAACGATTGAACAGGCCGATTTTTTACTGTCGATAGGCTGCAGGAATGCGCAGGGGTTTTATTTTTACCGCCCGATGCCGGTCTCGGAGTATGAGCGGTGTCTGGAAGAAGAGCCAAAGGGAATCAGTGTGCGCAGACAGGAAGAGCAGAACAAATAACAGGCAGGGAAGTGGGAGGATATCATAATGGAAAAGCTGATTCTGATCGTTGATGATGCAAGGTTTGCCAGGGTCATTTCAAAAAAGTCGCTGCAAAATGGAGGCTATGACAATATTATAGAGGCTGCTACCGCCGCAGAAGCGGAAAAAATATTTCAGGAAAAAAAGCCGGATCTGACACTTTTGGATATTACGCTTCCGGATAATACAGATCTGACATTGTTAAAAAAATTGCTGGAAATAAATCCAGAGGCCCGGATTGTGATTCATTCAGCAATCGGTCAGGAGCTGATTATTATGGATGCGTTAAAAGCAGGTGCGAAAGATTTTATTGTAAAGCCGTTTGATGAAAAGGAATTTATTAAAATTGTGAACAGAGTGCTTGGAAGCTGAGCTGGCAGGGAACGATGGGAGTGGAGGAGTGACAATGGAGCTGTTTGGCCAGGATGGAAAACTGGATACAGATGTGCAGGATGTGTTATACGAGCTTGGAAATGTAGGGGTGGGGATGGCGAGTGTTGCCATCGGCAGGCTTCTTGGAGTACGGGTAGAGCTTGCATCGCCGAATGTAATGCCAGTAACAGAGTTATCGGAGCGGACATTGCTTTCCCATATCGGAGAGGATCAGGTTGGTATCTGGATGTGCTTTGCCAGGCCGATGAGCGGTTCTGTGCTGTTTATTTTAAAACGCTCGTTTGTCTGTGATGTTGTAGAAAAGATGACGGGAAACCGGTGTGAACAGGAGCAGATTTATAAAAATGAGATGGCTTTTTCTGCGGTAACAGAATTTGCGGGGATGCTGGCGGCTGCATATATGAAGGCGGTAGGGAAATATACCGGTATGCGGATCTTTTTATCGCCGTATATGTATGTGTCCGGGAAAGAACAGATCCGCCTTGGGGACCAGGTGCACAGACAGGGGCTGGCTGCAGATCAGGCAATCTGGGTAGAGACGAGGTTCCAGCTGCTGGAAGAACATGGGGATCAGACGAACGATGCAGGACGTGTGATAATGCTTCCGGATGAGGATACTGTGGAAATGCTTATGGAAGCACTTGGACTGTAGCACTGCGATTTTTTTGGAGTCCGGTCCGCAAATCAGGTGTATCGCGGGCTGTGTGCAACTGATTCCGGGCGGTGTTATGGGAGAAAATGATAAGGAATACAGTTTCTTAGGCTTCTGAATCTGTGCGTACGAAACAGGCGGCGCACAGACAGAAGCTTTTTTTGTAAATAGAATTTATAAAGTAATATGTTATAAAAAAGTGCAACCAGACGGACAGAATCTGCGTTTTCTAAGATAGGGAAAAGCCTGGGGGACGTTTATCGAAATAAAAAGGGAGATACATATGGAGGATGAAAAAATTATTGAATTGTACTGGCAGCGGAATGAAGAAGCGCTGAGACAGACAAATCAGAAATACGGATCTTTCTGCTATTACATCGCTCATAATATATTAAAAGACGAAGAAGATTCCGAAGAATGTGTGAATGATACGTGGTTCAAAACGTGGACCGTAATTCCGCCAAAACGGCCGGAATTTTTTCAGGCGTTTCTGGCAAAAATTACAAGAAATCTGTCGCTGGACCGGTATCGGAAGAAATATGCTTCCAAGCGGGGAGGTAGGACTATGGATGTGATTTATGAAGAACTGGAAGAATGTATTGCGGATTCTGGTACAGAAGATACACGTACGGATACGATTGTGATTACAGATGCAATCAGCCAGTTTTTAAGGAACATTTCGAAAGATGCCAGAATCATATTTGTGCGCAGGTACTGGTATGCGGACAGTGTGACGCAGATTGCAGAGCGTTATGGAATGAGTGAGAGCAAAGTAAAATCTTCACTGATGCGCAGCAGAAATAAGCTGAAAGTTTTTTTGGAAAAGGAAGGGATTGTTGTATGACGGGAAATGCAGGAGAACGGCTGTTTCAGGCGATGGAGCAGATTCCGGATGAAATAATTCTGGAGGCTGCACAGGATCAGCCGAATTTGGACGCAGAGGCGGATGGAGAAAAGTTAAATGCAGATAAAAGTACGTATACAGAAATCGATAAAACTAAAAGTGAAAAGATAAAAATAAATGAGGATGAAAGAACGGATGCAAATGTCAATAAAGAGGTCAGTCATGATGCAGACAGAGTTATAAACAGATTGAAAAAGAACACCATTGCGGACCGGGCCGCACAGACACACAGGATCAGCCGGATGGAGAGAATTGGCGGATATTTGAAATATCTGCCGGTTGTGGCCTGCTTATGTATCGTTCTGGGCAGTGCGGGAGTGATTTTGAATAATTTTCTGAGTATGGATGCATCGAAAAGCCTGGATACCAGTGGCAGTATGGATGGAGGTGTCAGTCAGAAAGGGAATACGGCTGAAGAGGGGATGGACTTAGCGATGGATGAGGAGATGAAGGAAGACAGCGACGAGGCTGCAGACGGCGCTGCTTTACCGGAAAATGGAATGGAAGGTGCAGCAGAAGATGGATACGGGACTTTAGAAGACGGCGGTGGCGGCCGGAAAAGGCAATTGCAGCCGTTGCGGTATGATACTTACGAAGGCCCTGTATTTCCGCTGACGGCGACAGGGGATACGCAGAATCTGAATGTGAGCCGCAGTCTGAAAGGCGTGGTTGTCACAAAAAAAGATGGAGAGGATATGCGGCCGTTGCTGCAGGTGACAGATTCTTACCGGCTGAAAAATACATCCAAAGACGATCAGACCCTGCAGATCGTCTATCCGTTTGTGTCAACGCTGAACCAGGCATATGAGATAGATGGACCAATTCTGCAGGCTGAAGGGAAAGAGGAACTGGCAGCCGCATATAGTGCCGGAAAAAGCATTTGCGCGTATAGAAATGCAGATATATCAGAGACATCGTCACTCGGGGATTACGAGCAGATTTTTAACGGGCAGACAGATTATCAGGAGCAGGCACTGGCAAAGGAAGCAGACTGGCAGAAGGAAGTAGTGGTGTATACATTTTCCGGTTTTCAGATGCGGGAAGGAGCGGCTGACAGAAGTCAGACAGGTGTGATGGGCGTCAGTGTAAAAGGGACAGAAGCAGATGTGCTTACTTATGGATTTGATCATGCTTTTACAAAAGAAGACGGCAGTACCAATTATTGCTTTTTTATACCTCAGCAGCCGGAAAAGCTGGTGTTAATTGTAACTGGAGAACTGGAGGATGAGCCGGAAGCAGCATTTTATACCAATCTGGATTGTGAGGAAAAGATAGATGGAATCGTATATGAAATGAACCGGCAGGAGATGTCTTATGCGGATGCATTGCGTGTATGCAGCTTCGATGCGGCCAGATCCCTGCGGCAGAAATATGAACAGGGGATTTTTGCGGCGAAGCTGCCGGAATATATGAATGAAGATGCGGCGTTTCAGGTGCTGACGATGACCGGAGATGAGGAGTCGTTTTATGATACGCTGCTCCAGAGGTATCAGAGCACCGAGCTGACAGAGGTTTTTGAACATCTGTTTGGAGAGACAAGGGTTATTTATGCAAGGGCAACTGTTACGGTTCCGGCAGAGCAGTCAATACAGGTGACTGTCCGTACGCAGAAGCGTGAGACAAAAACAGGCAGTGCCTGGCTGGAAAATGCGGAGACTTCCTATGATTTTCTGTCAGACGCGCAGAGTCATCTGAAGATAAAAAAGAGCTCGGCAACGATCAGACTGGCGAAAGAATGGGAGATCAGGGACCAGAATCTGGGGCTTAAGCAGGCAGGCAGACACATATGGAAAGCAAAGCTGAAAAAGCGGGCCTGGAGCCTTACGGTTGGTACCTGATACAACGGAACAGCTGCTTGTTTGTTGCGGCCCCCCATAGGAGCGGACTTAAGCGGGAAATGCAACAATATTTTACATTAAAAGAGTTACATTATGCAGGAAGCCCTAACCTGGATAAACCAGAACAGCATATACTGGCTAACCGGACGCCGGATGAGGGAACCGGCCCTGTTTCATTGTTCCGGTTTCCAGAATGTAAGAATCTCTAAGCATTCTGCATCTGCTCTTTGGAACCGGACGGGCGCGGCACCTGGTTCGCTTCTGGCTCCGCCAGCAGCTAAAGGTGCCGCTTCGGCTACGCCGCCTGTGTACCTCGCAGAATACTAAGGGCTTTTAACATTCTTCCGAAGCCACAGCAGACGGGGCAAATTTTCTCTCCCAGCTGGTTTTCACAGGCATTACATCAGATTACAAAAATGTTTATGTATGAATTTCTGCATGATGTTTCGCTGTAATATGTGTAAAACTTTTCTGCATGATGTTTTGCTGTAAAGTGTGTAAGGCTTATGAAAGCCAGCCGGATGGGAGGCGTTGGCCGGTCTGCCTGAGACGTTGGAAGAATGTTTAGAAGCTCTTGGTATTCTGCCCGATACACAGGCGGCGTAGCCGAAGCGGCACCTTTAGCTGCTGGCGGAGCCAGAAGCGAAGTAGGTGTCGCGCCCGTCCGGTACCACAGACTGGATGCAGAATACCTAGAGTTTCTTAATATTCTGGAAAAGTCACAGGCAGACCGGCCAACGCCTCCCATCCGGCGTCCGCATAGCCAGAATACAACACTTTTAATGTAAAATGTTGCATTTTCCGCTTAAGTTCGTGCCTATAATGAGCGGCCCCTGGGCCGTGAATAGTAACGCTTGTTTTGAATCAGATACATGAATAATTAAGGATTGATTTCTCTTTTAGATCGTGTTTTAATAGAAATGGAAGAATATGTATTCGTATCGAAGATTAAAGAAAGGAATCAGGAGGAGATTACTATGTTTGGTTTTGGACAGATGATTAACATCTTAAAAAAGAGTCCGAAAAAAATCGTTTTTACTGAAGGAAATGATCCGCGTATTTTGGAGGCAGCGTCCAGATTGCTGGCCAGTTACTTTTTGCATCCGATTTTAGTCGGGGATGAGGATGAAATCATTGCTGCTGCAGAGGATAGCGGCTATAATATCCGTGGTGCGGAGATTATTGATCCAAAGAAATATAAAGAAATGGATGCTATGGTGGACATGTTCTGTGAGCTGCGTAAATCAAAAGGTGTGACACCGGATGAGGCCAGAAAGATTCTGTCCCGGACGAATTATTTTGGCGCAATGCTTGTAAAGATGGGGATGGCGGATGCGCTGTTAGGCGGTGCGACTTATTCCACAGCAGATACAGTGCGTCCGGCATTGCAGCTGATTAAGACAAAGCCTGGCAACAGTATTGTTTCTTCATGCTTTATTCTGGTACGTCCTTCTGCAACAGGTGATAATGAAGTGCTGGCAATGGGTGACTGTGCGATTAATATCAAGCCGACCGAAGACCAGCTGGTAGAGATTGCGGGAGAGACAGCGGAATGTGCGAAGATTTTTGGTATTGATCCGCAGGTGGCATTTTTAAGCTATTCTACATTCGGGTCCGGAGAAGGTGAGGACGTCGACAAGATGCGCAATGCGGCACAAAAGGCAAAGGCAAAATATCCGGATCTGCCGATTGAGGGAGAGCTGCAGTTTGACGCAGCCGTGTCTGTGCGGGTAGCGCGTACAAAATGTCCGGAATCAGAAGTAGCAGGACATGCAAATACATTTATTTTCCCGGATATCAATGCAGGAAATATCGGATATAAAATCGCACAGCGTCTGGGACATTTTGAAGCTTACGGACCGATACTGCTCGGACTGAATGCTCCGATTAATGATCTGTCCAGAGGATGCAACGCGGCGGAAGTATATTCAATGGCGATTATTACAGCTGCGCTTGCAGATTAATAAGAGCGGTAAACCAAAACTGCCGGAACATGTTTTTTCTGTTTTATACAGTCTGAAAATAAAGTCAGGACTGTATTTTATGTAAAAACATGCTCCGGCAGTTTGTCTGCTTAACGGTATTCTTTTGCAAGTGCTTCAAACGCAGGCAGCGACTTTTCAATCCGCCCGGTCGGGACACAGTAGGAGATCCGGACATGTCCCGGACAGCCAAACCCGCAGCCTGGAACGATCAGCAGATTATGTGCTTTGGCACGTTCCGCAAAAGCAACGTCGTCTTCTTCCAGAGAACGTGGAAACATATAAAAAGTACCGTCTGGGGCAACGACCTGATAGCCCATTTCCCGCAGGCTGTTTAACAGCAGATTTTTATTGGTTTCATAGACCGAGATATCCGACGTCTCGTCTGCACAGGCTGCACATACCCGCTGGAACAGGCTTGGCGCATTTACATATCCGAGGGCACGTCCGGCTCCGGCGATGGCTGCGTAGACATTCGCAGAGTCATCCACAGCGGGAGGGACAAGCACATACCCCATACGTTCCCCGGGGATGGACAGTGATTTGGACCAGGAATAGCTGACAAGGGTATTACGGTAATAATCCGGCAGAAATGGAACGGTTGTACCGGAAAATACGATCTCACGGTAAGGCTCATCGGATATTAAAAAGATGGTATGTCCGTATTCCTTTGATTTTGTTTCCAAAAGTCCGGCCAGTTTTTTTACGGTATCCGCAGAATATACAACACCAGAAGGATTATTTGGCGAATTTACGATAACTGTTTTTGTCTGCGGTGTCATCGCCTGCTCCAGTGCGGTGAAATCAATCTGGAACGCACTCGTATCCGCCGGCACGATGACCGGTTTTGCGCCCGCGCCTTCTACAAAAACCTTGTATTCGGGAAAATAAGGAGCAAGGATGATAACCTCATCCTGATGGTTGCAAAGGCCGTGGAAGCAGCAGCACAGAGCAGCTGCGGCTCCGACAGTCATATAAAAGTGATCTGCGGTGTAGTCAGTATGAAAGCGGCGGTTGACAGAACTGGCCAGCATTGCGCGTACACCGGCATCTCCCTGCGCGCTTGTATATCCGTGCAGCAGAACCGGATCCATTTCAGAGATAATCCGGACCGCTGTTTCATTTACCTTTGCCGGAGCGGGTACGCTTGGATTCCCAATCGAAAAATCAAATACGTTTTCTGCACCAATTTCAGCAGCTTTCTTTTTTCCAAATTCAAACAGCTCACGGATCACAGAGCGCTGTGTACCGAGAGCAACCATTTTTTCATTTAAATTTAACATAGAGAGTGCTCCTTTGTGTTTTTTTGTTCTTTCTTTCATGTTAGAGCAATTGGGGGCGGGTGTCAAATATTTTTTTTATTGGAAACCAGAACGGTATGTATTGGCCACCCGGACGCTGGATGGTAATCAATGAGTATGTTGCAGCTGTTTTTCATACTTCCTTAAACTGTCTCAAATACAGGGGGTGTTAATGGTTTTGACATCCTTTTTGTATGTGAATCCGGCACAATCCCAAAATGAAAAGCAGAGTTTTGACACTCTGTTTTTTAATGAAAAATATTATTGTAGAGTATTAAAAGATGTGTTATAATTTCAAAATAGCAACTGTGTTACAAGGTGGTGAACCTCCCTAACCTGAAAAAGAAGGGAGGTGGTGCAGATGGATACATACGAAGTATTAAGCCTG
>CANTHI010000106.1 GCA_947653505.1 uncultured Eubacterium sp. | reverse complement strand
TAGCACCACATCCGTTTTTACTTTGTCTGCCATGTATCTTCACCTGCTCTTCCTGTATTCCTGATTCTGATTATACCAGATTTTCCAAAACCTGCAATAGGAAGACTGCCGGATCAGTTCCAGGCGGTGATTCTCCAATCATATAATAACAATCATATTTATCATATACAGAATTATGATACTTCCTGTCTGAATCGTATACACAATAATTCAGGCCATTTTCTTTCAGCTTATCCGTAATCTCCTGTTTCGTTTCATACAATGCAACTATCAGATTCCCAACAAAAAAAGCATCGTCACTGGCAGAATCTTTCCGTTGAAAATTCCTCATGGAATGCCTGCCCGGTTTCAGAAAAATGATTGTCCGCGTCCGGACAGCCTGCCAGTATTCCGGTACTTACTGCCAGAATATGAACACAAATCCATACCATGATCTTCTTTTTCTTTCCTGTTTCTGCCAAAACAGTCTGAACATTCTTTTTCATCATCTGCAGTCCTCCCTGTTATATATCTGCAGCTGAAGAAAGTCTTATCGTATACCCGGCCATAGTTTTTTCTGCTTCCTGCACTGTCTTTTTCAGATACCGGATCACCTCTGCCGGATATTTTCCAACAGCAGTTTCATTTGTAACCATAACTGCTGCGGCGCCATCCAATACCGCATGATAAATGTCCGATACTTCCGCCCGTGTCGGATACCTGTGCTCCACCATCGATGCAAGCAGCTGGGTAACTACCAGAAACGGCTTTCCTTCCTCCATACATCTGTCTGACAGCATTTTCTGCGCAGCTGGCAGCTCCCACAAAGGCATATCGTTTCCAAGATCACCCCGGGCAATCACGATCATATCCGCCGCTGGCATAATATCCTGAATATGTTTCATACCCTCCCTGTTTTCAATCTTTGCAAAGATGCGGATGTTTTCCATTCCTTCTGACCGAAGCTCCTTTTTTACCTGCTCCAGCTGGGATCCTTTCGTTACAAACGGCTGCATCAGGGCTGTTACCCCATACTCTTTTGCCAGACGGATGTTCTTTTTATCCTGCTCTGTCATGACAGCTCCCGTGATCTGTTTACTTTTGATTTTCAGACTCTTTCTGCCACACAAAATGCCACCCTGCAGCACCCGCGCCATCACCCGTTGCTTTTGTGATGCCGTACGGTCTGACAGAACCAAAAGCTCCAGCCTGCCATCATCCAGCAGAACATGATCCCCTGCTTCCAGCACAGACAACACCTGTTCCGTCACAGGAACAGTATGGATAAAAGTATCCGGTTCCTTTTCATGCACCAGTGCGACCTCGTCCGATTCTTTTAGCTTAAGCGGCGTTGCGAATGCCCCAATCCGTATTTCCGGTCCCTGCATATCAATCAGAAGTTCCGGGCGGATACCCGCGCGCCGGGCAGCCAGCTGAAACTGGTAAATCAGCGGCCCGCTCTCCTGCAGACTGGTATGCGACAGATTTAGCCGCATACCAGTCATTCCTTCCAGAAACATCTGTTCTAATATGTCCGGCTGCGCACAGGCAGGCCCTAATGTTCCAAAAATCTCTGTCATTATTTTCTCCCTCTGTGCAGAAAACTCTGCATACTTATACTCACGAGCGATGAAATTTACCATATAGCTTTAAGCATTCGCGCTCATGATCCGGTGTTGCTGGCAAATTTTGCTGCCCGCCAGTATATATTCCTGGCTTTTATTATATGCTATCATTTCTTCTTTTACAAGATTTTCATGGATCAGAACATGACACTGAAAATACTTAGAAACTGTCCCGAAATAACTTACCAATAGTCCGCAGGATTTTTCTTCGATAGCGCCGCTTAAAAAGCAGGCGCATAGCGGGCTATGTAACTGATTTTTAAGCGGTGCTATCGGAGAAAAAGACAAGGAATATGGTAAGTTATTTTGGGACAGTTCCTTAGTTACTTTCCACGGGTCAGGCGTGCGCAGAAATACGCATTCCGTGAGAATGTGATTCAGCAAATTTTAATATCGCCCCGAATCGTTACTATGAGCGGCCCCTGGGCCGTAAATACTAACTACCTGCGGAGTTTTATACGGCCGGCGAAATCCAATAAATATATGAAAAACATTGTTTTAGATTCCTATGGTTCGATTATGAATAAAGAGATTGAAAACAAAAAATAAATGAATAGTATTGCCAAAAATGGAAATACTATTCATTAAGCACTTAAAAACAGTTTTTTGCGCAAAATGGCAAAATTTTTTCTGTATTCCGCAGGCCACACCAACGTACAAATTGATGCAGGTTTGCCGGACATTCGAAGAACAGCCAGGAACAGATCCATACACAGTTAAATTTACAATCCCGGCAGCTGGTGTCCAGTATCTTTCCATATACTACAACAATTCTTTTAAAATCTGATTCACCAGCCCCGGATTCGCCTTTCCCTTCATCTCCTTCATTGTCTGGCCCACCAGAAATCCGATTGCTTTCTGCTTCCCATTCTGATAGTCCTGCACAGACTGCGGATTATCTTTAATTACCTGCCCGATCACGCTTCGCAGCGCTTTCTCATCACTGATGGTTTTCAGCCCTTTTTCTTCCACATACCGTTCCGGATCCACTCCGTTATGGAACATTTCCTCAAAGACCTCTTTCGCTGCCGTATTGGTCAGTGTTTTGGAATCTGCCAGTTCTACCAGCTTTGCCAGCTGCGCCGGATCCAGTGTCAGATCATCCGGATCCTGTCCGCTTTCTTTTAATAAGCGCATCGTCTCTCCCATCAGCCAGTTTGAGACTTTTTTCGGTTTTTTGCATATATCTGAAGCCGCCTCAAAAAGATCCGCCATTTTTTTGGAAGACGTTATAATAGCTGCGTCGTAATCCGGCAGCCCGTACTGCTGCTGGTAGCGCAGGCGTCTTTCCTCCCGCATCTGCGGCTGTCTGGCACGGATTTCATCCAGCCACTGCTCACTGATTGCGACCGGCACCAGATCAGGCTCCGGAAAATACCGGTAATCCTGTGCGTCTTCTTTGGAACGCATCGCGTAAGAATATTCCTTTGCATCGTCCCAGCGCCTTGTCTCCTGAATAACCGCTTCCCCAGATTCCAGAAGATCAATCTGGCGGTTTTTCTCATGCTCAATCGCTCTTGTGATCGCTTTAAAAGAATTTAAATTTTTCATTTCGGTACGTGTCCCGAGCTGCCGCGTCCCTGCCGGACGGACGGACAGGTTGACATCCGCGCGCATGGAACCTTCCTGCAGCTTGCAGTCGGATGCTCCCAGATACTGGATCATCATACGCAGCTTTTCCAGATAGGCGATAACCTCCTGTGCCGAACACATATCCGGTTCTGATACAATTTCTATTAATGGCACGCCAGAACGGTTATAGTCCACGTACGAGACATCTTCCCATTCATCGTGGACCAGCTTGCCCGCGTCCTCTTCCATATGAATCTCATGAATGCCTACAAACTTTTTGCCCTCGTCCGTTTCGATCTCTACCCTGCCATTTTTGCACAGCGGCTGATACAGCTGTGAAATCTGGTAGTTCTGCGGATTGTCCGGGTAAAAATAATTTTTCCGGTCAAATTTGCTATAGGCCGCAATCTCACATTGTGTCGCAATGCCGACAGCCACCGCATACTCCACGACCTGTTTATTTAAGACAGGCAGCGACCCCGGCATTCCGGTACATACCGGACATGTATGGGCATTGGGCTTCGCGCCAAACGCAGTGGAACAGCCGCAGAATATTTTTGTCTTTGTCGCTAACTCCACATGCACTTCCAGCCCGATGACTGTTTCATATTCTTTCATACTGCTGCTCCTTTCCCAGACGCATACGGACATGGTACATAAGCTCCTGCCTGCTCATATGCATAGGCTGCACGGATGATCTTTTTCTCCTGAAAACAATCCCCGATCAGCTGCATCCCGACCGGAAGCCCGTCAGAATCAGTCCCCACCGGGATTGATACTGCCGGAAGCCCTGCCAGATTGACCGATACCGTATAAATATCGCCCAGATACATCTGAAGGGGGTCTTTTAAGCTTGTTCCGAGCTTTGGCGCTGTATACGGCGCCGTGGGGCCTAAAATCACGTCAAAAGATTGAAATGCTTTGGAAAAAGCCTGCCGGATCAGCGCTTTGGTGCGCAGCGCTTTGTTATAATATGCGTCATAATAGCCAGAGCTCAATACGAAAGAGCCGAGCATAATTCTGCGCTTTACTTCCGCGCCAAATCCTTCTGAGCGGGATTTTTTATACATCTCATGCAGTCCCTCATACTGTTTCGCACGCCAGCCGTATTTGACACCGTCAAAACGCTCCAGATTCGATCCGGCCTCTGCGCACGCGATGACATAATACGCCGGAACCGCGTATTCCACCAGACTTAAATCAAACTCCTGTACAACCGCGCCTTTTTCCCGCAGCACATCCGCTGCTTTTAACACCGCTGCCTTTACCTGCGCATCCAGCCCTTTTCCAAAATAATCCCGCGGGATACCGATCCGCATTCCTTTCACATCATCCATCAGCGCGGACGTAAAATCCGTACCTTCCCGGTACGGCACCGAGGTCGAATCCTTCGGATCGTGTACCGCCAGCACCTCCAGTACGGCTGCACAGTCCGATATATTTCTGGCAACCGGACCGATCTGATCCAGCGAAGAAGCATAGGCGATCAGCCCGTAACGGGATACTGTCCCATACGTCGGCTTGATGCCTGTAACCCCGCAAAACGCACTTGGCTGGCGGATGGATCCGCCCGTATCCGAGCCCAGCGCATACGCACACTCTTCCGCCGCAACTGCCGCGCAGGAACCACCGGAAGATCCGCCCGGCACATGCTCTGGATTCCACGGATTTTTCGTCGGACCGTAAAACGAAGTCTCTGTTGTAGAACCCATCGCAAACTCATCCATATTTGTCTTGCCTAATAAAACCGCGCCCGCCTGCCGCAGCCTTTCTACCGCCTCTGCCGTATACGGCGGCACAAAATCAGACAGCATTTTCGAGCTGCAGGTCGTCCGCATTCCTTTGATACACAGATTATCCTTGACCGCCACAGGCACACCCGCCAAAGGTCCCGTCAGGCTGCCATCTTTTATGCCCTTTTGTATTTCCTGCGCCTGCTGCAGGGCTCCTTCCTCATCGATCGTTACAAAGCTGTGAATGTCCGGTTCTTTTTTTTGTATCTGGGCAAGCGCGTCTTTGACAGCTTCCTCCACAGATACCTGTCCGCACCGGATCATCTTTCCCAGCTCCAGCGCGGTAAAACTTGTCAGACTCATGAATCTCCTCCTGTATTTTCTCAGATTGTCAGTCTGTGATACAGACAGTTATGCAAATGTTTTCGGAACGGTAAAAAACCGCCCATTTCTGTCCGGCGCATTCGATAAAGTATCTTCATGCCCATCCCCATTCGTCACCTGATCTTCCCGAAATACATTGACAGTAGGAAAAATGTGTGACACCGGTTCGACCGTATCCGTATCCAGCTCATTTAACTGGTCAATATAGTCCAGCATTCGCTCCATATCGGATCTGGCAGCTTCCCTTTCGCTTTGCGACAGCTCCAGCTTCGCGAGTATTCCTACATAATCCAGCATTTCATCTGATATTTTATTTGCCATAAACTACTCCTTTTTCTCCTGCTATATCCCGCTTCCTTCTGCCTGTATTCTGCTCCGGCGCCTGCCATATTTAATCGCGTACCTTAATATGCGCTTCCCGCAGCTGCTGCTCTGACACCGTACCCGGTGCGCCGCACATCAGATCCTGCGCATTTCCGTTCATCGGAAACGCTATGACCTCGCGGATGTTTTCCTCCCCGCGCAGCAGCATCAGCATCCGGTCAATTCCAGGCGCCATGCCCGCATGCGGCGGTGCACCAAACTGGAACGCCTGATACAGCGCTGCAAACTTTGTCTTTAGCGTCTGTGGATCATAGCCTGCGATCTCAAATGCCCGTATCATTGTCTGCAGATCATGATTGCGCACGGCACCCGAAGAAAGCTCCACACCATTGCACACAATATCATACTGATACGCCAGTACTTCATACGGATCCATCGTATCCAGCGCCTCCCTGCCACCCTGCGGCATGGAAAACGGGTTGTGCGTAAATGCCGGCTTTTTCGTCTCCGGATCTTTTTCATACATCGGAAAATCATTGACATAGCAAAACCGGAAGGCATCTTTTTCCAAAAGATCCAGTTTTTCTCCCAGCTCCGTACGGATCATGCCCGCATAATAAGCAGCACGCTCTTTTTTATCCGCCATAAAAAAAATCGTATCTCCTGTTTCAAGCCCTGCCAGAGAGCAGAACTCCTTTTTATATTCTTCCGGTATAAACTTGTCAATCGGGCCTTTGAGACTGCCGTCCTCCTGCACTTCCAGGTATCCGAGTCCGCCCATGCCAATGCCTGTGGCAAACTGCAGCAGCTTTTCATGAAAGCCTTTGGACATCTGCGCATGGACACGGATGGCACGTACCGTCTTTTTCAAAAACGGGCGGAACGTACATTTCTGGAAAAACTCTGTCACGTCGATAATCCGCAGCGGATTGCGCAGATCCGGCTTATCCGTGCCGAACATTTCCATTGCCTGCGCATAGCTGAATACCGGATATGGCGCTTTTGTGATTTTGCTGCCCTCTGGCGCAAATTTTTCAAAAACCGCACCGAGCACCGCCTCACCGACCGCAAATACTTCCTCCTGCGTAGCAAAGCTCATCTCAAAATCCAGCTGGTAAAACTCTCCTGGTGAACGGTCAGCTCTCGCATCCTCATCCCTGAAACACGGCGCGATCTGAAAATATTTATCAAATCCGGACACCATCAGCAGCTGTTTATACTGCTGCGGCGCCTGCGGCAGCGCATAAAATTTTCCTTTCATCTTTCTGGACGGTACGATATAGTCCCGCGCCCCTTCCGGAGAAGACGCGCACAAAATCGGTGTCTGGATCTCCAGAAATCCAAGCTCTGTCATCTTCTGACGCAAAAACGAGATCACCTTTGCACGGAAAATAATATTGTCCTTTACTTTCTGATTCCGCAAATCGAGATACCGGTATTTGAGCCGGACATCTTCACGGACTTCCAGACTCGTCTGAATCTCAAACGGCAGATTCTGATATACATCTCCCAGAATCTGTACCTCCATTGCCTCCAGCTCAACCGTTCCGGTCGGAATCTTTGGGTTATACGTCTGCGCATCTCTTTTTTCGATCATTCCCTGAATGGAAACCGCCTGTTCCCTGCGGATCCCCTGCAGCAGACGACTGTCACGGATAACCACCTGCAACACCGCATACATATCCCTTAAGTCGACAAACGACACCCCGCCGTGATCACGGATATTTTCTACCCATCCGGCAACACGCAGTGTCCTGCCCGTATCCGCCTCACTGATCTGACTGATGATTACGTCTCTGTAAATATTACTCATTTCCATACACTCCTTTTTTCTGATTCCGGAGCCCGATACAAAAAGCCCCGGAATACTGATTTTGTATTCCGGGGCGAAAAAGGCATAGCCCAATCCGCGGTACCACCCGCCTTGAGCACACAGTCTACGGCAGACCACAGCCTGTGTAACTCCACTCTATATGCTTAACGCGCACGACGTACCAGCCTACTTTTCATATGTTCAGCTGATCTGCTCCGGAGTGTTCCCTTTGTTTCCTCTTCCAAACAGCGCTCTCAGTCGGTGACGCTGTATTCCTGTCGGCCTCTGAAAATAAGAGTCTCCTTCCCGGCATTTTCCTATTATGATAACCTGTTTTGCAAAATCTTTAAGAGCCTGGATTTCCACGTAAGCTTTCCTAAACGCTCTTTGTAAAGATGGGATATATCTTAACATAATCATATTTCAAAAGCAAGCAAAACTTGAAACCAAATCTGCCAGAATGGTATTTTCCATATTTTATAAACTATGTATCCGCATTTACTTTATTTTTTAAACCATAGCAGTTCCTTACTCTTCCATTTCACCATCCGCAAACGAAAATTGTTTTTCCGCCGCTTCCATCATCTCATATTTGGCCAGTCTGAAACAATCCAGCATAACCGGTGAGAATGTTCCGCACTCGCCATCATAAATCATCCGGATTGCCTCCTCCACCGCATAAGGCTCCTTATAGACACGTTTGCTGACCAGCGCGTCAAACACATCTACGATGGATACGACCTGCGCCCAGATCGGAATATCGTCTCCTGCCAGATGATCCGGATAACCTCTGCCGTCAAACCGCTCATGATGATAACGGCAGATATCATAACAGTACTGGTAGAACTCTGTCTCTTCCTGCTTAAACTGCTCCAGCAGCTCACAGCCATACGTCGTATGCTTTTTCATCTCTTCAAATTCTTCCGTCGTAAGCCTGCCCGGCTTTAACAGAATACTGTCCGGTATCGCAACCTTTCCAAGATCATGCAGCGCAGAAGCATTTACAATCAGACTTACCTGCTCTTTCGTCAGCTGATACTGCGGATAATATTTTCTGACATATTTTAACATAATTCTCGTCAGATATTTCACCCTCTGAATATGTTCTCCAGATTCCAGACTCCGGAACTCCACGACCGAGCTTAATGCGTTCACCAGAAACTCATTGCTTTTTTCCAGCTTTTTCTTGCTTTCTATCAGCTGCCTGGTACGCTTCTCCAGCTTGCGCTCAATATTAATCCTGTGTGCAAAAAGCTCGATCAGATTCATTGTACGTCTCATGACGACCTTCGGCGCAAACGGCTTATAAATAATATCCGACACACCATACTCATAGGCTTTTTCGTCCGTATCCGCCGTAGCCTCTCCTGTAATCATAATAACCGGAATTACATCCATATATCCTTTATCCGTCATAAACGCCAGCACGTCCAGGCCAGACTTGCCAGGCATCAGAAGATCCAGAAAAATAAGAACAATTTCGTCATGTCGTGCCTCAATCAGATCCATAGCCTGAAGCCCATCCGCTGCCTCCAGAATCTCGTACTGTTCCTCGAAAATAACCTTTAGTACCTCGCGGTTGATTTCCTGATCGTCTGCAATTAAAATGATATTTCTCTCCATAGTACTGTTTTTCACTCCCATACACTTACTTTCGGTTTGTCTTGTGCCATTGGTTTTATGATAACATACAGTATGGGCGTTGCTCAAGTCATATTTTATAATCTTTCTGTTTTCAGCTTTAAATATGCAACAGTTCAGACAAGCTGACCTGTTACATGCAAAAATCCATTTAAAATCGCTTCGCGATCTGGCACTCACTGCATTCCCCGTCATGAATAGAGATAACGCCGCCGCATACCGGGCAGATATATTTTTCCTTCTGCCCCTCCATAAACCTCTCCAGCCCATACCGGCCTACAAACTCACTGTTCTCCACCAGACTTACCTGATACCTCTTC
>CANTHI010000105.1 GCA_947653505.1 uncultured Eubacterium sp. | reverse complement strand
TACCATTCTCATTCGTAAGAGTTGCAGACACATAGTTTTTCGGACATCCAAACACAAGATTCCCACATGCCAGGACATTGGCAAATTCTATCGCATATTTGCTGTATTCAAACAGCGCGGTACGCTCTTTTTCTTCACCAAACAGTCTTTCCCTCCTTCCGGACCATATAGACTGCATGGAAGAAATCTCTAAGTCATAATCCTGCTTTAAATGTTCCCTGAATCTTTCTGCCTGTCGAAGCTCTGCATATGGGTGACTTCCAAACAAACGCGTTGGCGCTATCTCCACACCATCATATCCGGTTTCATGCAAAAAATGATACATTTCCTCATCATATTCAGGCGCCCATGCAATATTTGATATTGAATATTTCATTTCTTTTCCGCTACCTTTTCTTCCATTTTAAATTTTTTTCTCATACGCCTGATCTGCAGGCAGTAATTTCTTATCTGCTGGCACACATGGACGGTTGACCGGTAATCATCCTTCCAGTGTACCGGCAATTCTGCTATATTGATCCCTCCACGCTCTGCCCGAAGCAGCAATTCGATGATATAAGACCACCCATTTTCATGATTTCCTGCTTCCAGAATCAGATCCTGTGCGATCTGGCGCCGGAAAAATTTAAATCCGCAGACCGCATCCGAAGCCCTTAATCCCAGCCCCAGCTTCAGCAGTACGGTCAGCCCATAAGATGTAAGCATCCGGTACCACTTCCTCCCATACACACGGGAACGACGATTCCATCTGGAACCATTCACCATCCCCACATCCGGATTTGTCTGAAAAATATTCCACACCTGTTTTAAATGTCTCAGATCCGTAGACAAATCCACATCCATATATCCCACAATTGGCGCTTCATTACAGCGGATACCTGCCCGGAAGGCAGCGCCTACACCTTTTTCCTCCAGCCGCTGATACTTCACCTGTGCATATTCCCTGCATAGACGTCCCGCGATCTCTGGCGTCTCATCTGTGGATGCATTATCTACGATTGTCAATACATAACGGCCTTTCATCCAGCGGTCCATATACGCCACAGTTCTGCGTATCCCCTGTTCCAGCCGCAGCCTTTCATTATAAACCGGAAATAAAATGTTGCATTCCATCGTTATATTCCTTCCGCTTTTTTCACACTGCATACAAATTTCCGAATGTCTTCCAGCACAAACTTCTTATCAAAAATATATCCTTCCTTTCCGCCAAACAGCTTTGCATGTACTGTGCGCAGCTGATAGTCAAAAGGTTCCTGCATGATTTTATTTTCAAATCCATCCTGTTCCAGATATTGGTACAGCTCCGCCACCCTGACCGGTTCCGTCACAAGATTTACTTTTTTCAGTCCATGATCTGCAGCTGTCTGAATATGCTCCCATAAATACGTCAGATTATAAAACTGATATTTTGACCGACTGTCTGTAAAATCCAGCGCAGAAAACCCGGCTGACTGAAAATAAGCTCTCAGATACTGTTTTTCTTCCTTTCCCAGCTGTCGGCATTTGTAATATCCATTGTTCTGCTTTTCATAATAATTTTCCAGCTGACAATGCTCTTTCCATAGCCGCTCATAAATATCCCGGCTTAATAGCGCCGGAATCCTGTAAATATAATCATAGATAAAGTTTTTTTTGATCCCCATTCCATATAACGCAGGCAGTCTGACGATCAGCACATGTTCCATCTCCGCTTCTGCCCACTGTTCCAAATACAGCCTGTTCTTTCCATATGCCGTTAACTGCTCTGTATGAATTTCCGTTTTCTCATCTGCACACGTCTGTTCTCCATAAACGCTAATTGTGGAAATCAGTACCAGATACTTTGGACGGATTCTTTTAATATTCTCAATCGCCTGACCGATCCGTTCTCTGTCCTGCTGCGGATCCCGGTTCGCTAAAAACATTTCCGCCCGTACTCCTGCATAGACCAGCCATTCAGGATTTGTTCCATAAGCTTCCCCAATATTTTTGGAATGATACAACCCATCAAAGCTGCAGCTGGCTGCCAGATTCTGTCCCACAAATCCAGTACATCCTACCAGACTCTTCAATGTATATACCCTCTTCTTTCTCTTTGAATCACTACCGCTATCCTATCTCACCGCCCGGATCAGTCCCCTTCTGAAATACGGCGCCTGATCCCTCAGTACCGGATTGAAATACATATAACCTTTTGTACCAGACAGCCGGAACGCCCCGCCCAGCATGTTACTGATTTCCTGAAATGCTTCCGGCTTATGATATGTACATACTGCCAGTTTCGCAGAAGTACACGCCTTCATCCACGCTCCCGCGCCCCGCAGGGCAGCCTCCTCCCCTCCCTCAATATCCATTTTTATAAAATCAATTTTCCCATACTTTTTAAAAAGGGTATCGACCGACGTCTGCGTTTTATCATTTTTATCTCCCAGCATTTTAGGTACCAGCACTACTTTTCCGCCAGCTATTTCTCTGGCAAACGTCTTTTCCAGAGCCTCGATCCAGTTTTTATTGCATTCTACCAGGATCAGTCTGGAGACCTTATCCACAATGTCTAAAGAGAAATTCCCCTCGGCAACCCCGGCAATACTTCCCGCATCCACATCAAATCCATCCGTTAAATACCTGTGCGGACTGTCCGGATCCTGCTCGGTCAGTATGCTGCGCATATATTTCATGCAGCTTCCCACTGTAAAATAATCCCTGCTGAAATACATCGGACGGTCATGATAATCTACAAAAAACAGTCCGTTTTCGGGATCTTTTCTGATTCTGCATCGATAGTTTTCATATTTTTCCGCAAACGGATAATTAAACGTCTGCATCCGTCCCGTCCTTTTCACATAAGAAATCAGTTTCCTGATCTCTGCATCCGTGCTGTTTTTATAATACTTACATGCTGCCGCAGCGGCATGTCTCTCCTTCCAGGGCTTCACCAGCTGGTATCCCATTTTAGCCATTCCATATATCCTGCTCATCTGTCCCCGCCTTTCCTCCTTCCTTAAAAACTGTAAATAAATCATTTGCATCCGTTATCTATTACCGTTCCTTACTTTTGATATGTATCATACGCTTTCTTATAAAACCGCATAAGGATCCGCACCACCCACTCCGGCCAGAACTTTCGAAACATGGCTGCGTCCTCCAGCTCCCTGCCATGATTTTTCATAAATTCCATGCTTGTCGCTCCTTCGTGGATACGGTAAAAAGTCAGCGGCCTGTCTGTATATGCCAGCGGCCCGTCCTCTTCCGCCAGCTTTAAAAACGTATCCCAGTCTATGTTAAATTTCATATCTGATGTAAAATAAGAAGGCCCAAGACAGCGCTTATGGTAAGTCACCGCGGGCGCGCAGATGCTGTTTCCAAACGCAAGAACGGCCCGTTTCCAAAATCTTTTTTCTGCCAGCGTCTGGTATTTCAGCGGTGTACGCAGGAACCTTCGTATCCTGGAATTGATATCCCTGGGTCCAATCCTTCCCTCTTTAACCGGTAAATAATCCGACAAGAAAGCAAGCGGATGATCATATCTTAAAACTGCTGCCAGAAACTCTTTTACGTAATCCGCATCATACAGATCATCCTGATGCGCAATCGTTACCCAGTCTGTTTCTGCCTGATCATAAGCAAAATTCCAGTCTTCCCGTATATCACTTCTGCCTTCCCTTACCAATAGCGGTATTTCATATTTCCGGGCAATACGGCTGATATGCTGACAGGGTGTGGAAGTTGTCATAATCAGCCCCGTCTTTACCGTCTGCCGTTTCAGAGACTGCACACATGCTTCCAGATAGGGCGATTCCTGATATGCGCAGACTGCAAAGGTATGGCTTATCCCTTTCATTCCAGTCTCCTTTTATTTCTTCAAATATTTTTCTACAATATAGCGGGGTCTTTTTTTCGTTTCCATATAGATCTTACCGATATATTCTCCTATGATCCCTACCGCAAACAGCTGTATCCCACTGAGTCCCCAGATGGATATTACAAGCGTCGCCCATCCCTGGATAGTCCTTCCCCTGCAGTATCCCACAAAAAAATATATGAGCAGCAGCATGCTTATCATAAAAAGCAGCATTCCCAAAAACGAAATAAACCGGATCGGCCGGATACTGAGCGACGTCACACCGTCCCATGCAAAAGAGATCATTTTCTTTAATGGATATTTGGACTCTCCCGCGAATCTTGCATTCCGCTCATATTCTACAATATCTGTCTGAAATCCAATCATCGGTACAATCCCTCTGAGAAAGAGATTAACCTCCTGAAATTGTTCCAGCTCGTCCAGCGCCCGTCTGCTCATTAACCGGTAATCGGCATGGTTGTACACAATCGGAACTCCCAGCAGCGCCATCCATTTATAAAATCCCTCTGCCGTCATTCGTTTAAACCGCGTGTCCGTTTTTCTGGAACTGCGGACGCCATAGACAATCTCACACCCTGCTTCATATTTTTTTATAAACTGATCCAGCACTCCGATATCATCCTGCAGATCCGCATCCATAGAAACGACGATATCGCAGTCATTTTTTACAGTCATCAGGCCTTCCAGCAGAGCGTTCTGGTGTCCCCGGTTTTTCGTAGATTTAATGCCCATGACATATTTATTTTTCTGGTACATTTCTTCTATGAGTTTCCATGTCTGATCTGTGGAACCGTCATCTACAAATACAATCCGGCTTTGCGCGGATACCAGTCCTGTGCTTTCCATCTGTGCTAATTTCACGGACAGTCTTTTTCCGGTTTCACGAAGAACAGACTCTTCGTTATAACATGGTATTACGATATACAATACGCTCTGCTTATTCATTCTGTTTCATCCTTTTTCGCATATCTTTCTCCTAATTTTTCCAGTGTGACTGCTTCCACCAGAAGATATGCCTGATTCTTATCCGCATCAGTTTCCAGTAAAATTTCATTGATCCCCTGCCTGAAACAGTTTGCCGGCATAGCTATACAGCACATACCATCCTCTCCTACGATTCCTTCTCCCGCTTTCTTTCCATTCACATGTACTGCCATTGATTTCCCAATACTTTCTGCTGTACGAATTTTCAGGCCATATCCATATTTATCTTTTGTTATTGTATTTACATAAAAATACAGATAAGATCCTGCACCGTTTGTCCAGGTACCGTTTTCCGTTATGCTGCCCCATCCTTTTCCCTGATTCCGATACATGCCATCCGTAGTGTATAAAAACTCCTCGCCGGTTCCATATTTTTTTAATCCGCCATCTTCCACAAAATATGCCAGTTTATCTTCTATATAAAACATACTGTATTCCAAAGATACATCTGTCTCTGCACTGCCTGATAATACAAAAAGATAAAACAAAAGTAAAACAGCCGATGCTATATAACCGGATAACGCAGATACCCTGTTTTTCATTTTCCACCTCTAAATCAATATCACAGATCCATCCAGCCAGGCCTTCATGCATGCTATTTCAAAGAGAAATACCATCACACAGATTAAGAGCTGATTTAGCTTTGCACATCCCTTCCATTCATCTGTAAGTGACAATACCACAGCAAAACTACCTGCCATATATCTGGGCGTCGAACCCAGTGAAGACGTAGCAGCTATGGACAACGTAATCACTGGCAGAACTGCTTCCTCCACATGCTTATGCTTCCATATAAGTACTATAAGCAGAAAAACGCTTATTACAAAACATATTCCCAGATAGCCTGGCGGAAACTGGTGAAACAGTTCATCCCCCAGCACTTTCCAGATCCCAAGATTCTGTCTCCACCATGCTTTCTGGACATGCATAAACGCAAACGCATCTCCGACTTTATACTTTAGGTACACCATATAGGAGAAAAAACCCATAGGAATGAGCATGGTACCCGCGATTAGCTTATCATTACAGGCTGTCTCCTTCACAAATCCGATAAAACTGCCATCCGTATGATCCCTGTACTTTTTTATCCAATACACAAGGACAGTAAAGCAAAAAAGAATACCCGTATTTCTAGTCAGACTTAAAAAAGCCCCTGCAATTCCCATTTTCAGATATTCTTCCTTTTGCATAAAATAAAGCGCGCAGGTAAGCAGCAAAAGATACAGCGATTCTGTATAAAATGCAGAAAAATAAAACGAATATGCTCCAAAAGACATAAAATAAATATAGCCGATCCCCTGCTTTACACTTTTTCTGGTCATAACGATATACTGATAGCCTGCAAATTCTGCCATTCCCAAAAACACCGTGCTTAAAAAGCTGGCAATATAGTAAATGTCTGCCGCGGTTATTCTATATAAATAATGCACGATAACCGGAAACAGCGGAAAAAAAGCCCAGCTTGCCTGACCTGTCACGGGATCATTGGCACAGACGGGATATAAATCCAGCGCAATCTTCCTGTACCATCCGGCATCCCAAATATTGATCTTTTGAATGAACAGATTAAAATCCCAACTCTTATGATAATACACAAACAAAAAATACATAACAGCTCTGGAAAGCACAAGACTCAATACAATCATGCCCACAATATATACCGTATGATGTTTCAGTTTTTCTTCATTTTTCATAAACCAGCCGCCTGCTCCCCAGCCCGTATCACTGCTTCCTTCATACTCCTGTACAGCCATTACGGAGCCACCACTTCTTCGATATCCTTCACTTTTTTCGCCCGGATAAAAATATACTGTCCCAGATCCAGCTCCCTGTCCGGTATTACCGTAATCTGCTCCAGAATCCTGTCCACATCAAAACTGTTTCCCGCATATTCCTCATGTACATTCGAGCTGAACATCATCTCTGTCTCAAATCCGCACAGCGCAAGCAGCTGCGCAAGTTCATGTTTGGTATATTCCCTGTTATGCCTGCCATACTTCCCATGCCCGGAATACGGATCATAAATATTGACGCCCGCCATCAGTCTTGCTACATTTTCCAGCCGCGCCAGATTCGGCGTTGACATGACCAGATACCCATTTACCTTTAGCATCTTATTAATATTGAGCAGGGCTCTGACCGGCGATTCGGTCATATGCTCGATCACTTCACAAAAGCAGACCACATCCAGCCCCTGACGGTACCAGTTTTTTTCAATATTCAGATTGATATAATCCACAGGTATGGATTCCTTCCCGTCTGTCTTTACCAGAACCTGTCTGCTTCTGTAAAAGCTGGTATCCGTATCGCTAAAGCAATTGCTGCATTCGATCTGATAGCCGGTATACTTTAGCATCAGCAGTGTCATAAAGTAAGGATTTGCCCCGATCTCCAATACCTCGTAAGGCCTGTCGATATCCGGCAGCACGGAAAACGTATAGCAGAACCTGAAAAAGGCATCCTCCAGATAACCCTGCAGCTCCCGTCTGCTGTCCGCGTCCGCGTCTTCCAGCGTATATCCTGATAATAATTCCCGGAATTTCTCCACGGTCAGACCATGCTGCAGCTGTAGCGGCCATCCCAGCAGCCGGTTTAGCAGCCGCTCCTTCTGCCCGATCTGTTCAAAAAACGCAAGATACTTCTCTGTCACCACATCCCAGGAAAAATGACGGATCACATACTCCCTTCCCTGCTCTCCCATGCGGTCTGCTTCTTTTGGATGCTGCTCCATATACCGGAGCGCTTCTTCAAACTGCGCATAACCGGAAAACCAGAGCCCGCCATTTGACAGCTTCGCAAAATTTTTTGTCACCTCACACGCGGCGTTTACGAGAACCGGACGGCGGCACAGCCAGCTCTCCATAAGCACCAGCGAAAAGCTTTCACAGGAAGATGGCTGGCATAGCAGCATCGCCGCCGCGTAAGCATCATATTTATCCTGTTCCGGTATATATCCAGGATCCAATATATCCCTGCGCATTCCGGCTGGCAGCTTCTGATCCCCGCCTCCTATCAAGACTAGCCGCAGCGGACCCGGATTCCGTTTTTTATATCTCACAAAATATTTCAGCAGCAGATCCGTATTTTTTCCGTGGTCCTTTCTTCCCGCATATAATACAAACGGACCCGGTATCTTATATTTTTTCCGGAACCGGTCAGCGTCACAGGTGATCTCTGTGCGAATCCCTTCGCCAGGCACCACGGTCTTAACCTTCTCCAGATCAAATACCCTGTGCGCCAGCTCCGCTTCCGGCTGTGCATGAAAGATCATCCCGGCCACGTTGCGAAACACTTCCTGAAAGACATCCATGTAAATATAACTTTCATCGTGAAAGCATGGAATGAGTACCGACTTGTGCGGACAGATCTGTATCCCATAGTAAGTTGTGCCAAACATATAAGGAATAAATAAAAACAGACCATATTCTTCCTGATGCTTTTCTATATATTCATACAGTCCCGGACTGTTGATCATTTCTTTTACATAAATCTCTTCTTCCTGCGGACTTAATGGTATCCTGCCTTTCATCAGCTTGCGGTTTACCGCGTCAAACTGGCGCGTATTCCGCTTTCTTACCGCAAATCTGCGGATCCGGATTCCGTTTTCTTCATAAGATCCTTCCTTGTGATAGTTTTCACTCCAGTCAGACGCGAACTCTTTCACACACGTCGTCAGTATTTCCAGTTCCATACCAGCGTCCTGCAAATGTATTGCCAGTTCCCTCACTTCCGCTTCTGCCCCGCCGGGGATATCCATGCCAAACCACGGCGTAACAATGCCTGTTTTCTCCATAACCTTCTCCTATATCTGTTCGATGATGCTGCACAGTTTTTTTTCTATCTTATCCCACCTGTAGTTTTCTTCTACATAGCTTTTTGCGTTCTGACACATCTTTGCCGCAGTCTCCGGATGTTCCAGAATATAATTGACTTCGCCCTCAAATTCATCATAATCATAATAATAAAAGGCTCCGTTGCTCTTCGTGCAATGCTCCCGAAGGACATCGCACGCTCCGTTAACAATTACCGGTGTTGACAGACTCATGGCTTCTAATACCACCATAGACAGACTTTCCAGTCTGGACGGCAGTACAAGCAGCTTTGCAGCCGCGATACCGTCATATTTATCCTGCTCACTTACAAATCCAGGACATACAATATCCCTGTCTTTTGGGATCGGGATCATTGGTTTGCCAATGAGCACCAGCTGGATATCGTTTTTACATCTTTTTTTATATGTTTTAAAATAGCGCAGCAGCTCCTGACAATTCTTACTTTCCGCAATCCTGCCGGCATAAATCATATAATTTTCAAGCCCGTATTTTTTCTTAAATCTTTCTTTGCAGATCTCCTCTGGTATTTCCACTCCCGTCCCGCCTGTCTGTGCTGGTATATATTCATTATGAAAGATCCCCTGTACCAGTCTTTTTTCTGCTTCTGTATTGAAAAAGAAAAAACGCGGCGTCAGAAATACCTGGTCAAATATTTTCAATTTTCGAATAAATGGTTCATCATGGGCAGTCGGGATCACAATTGCTTTTTCAGTTCCTTGATGATTTCCGACTTGTCCTTCATATTAACGTACTGCG
>CANTHI010000104.1 GCA_947653505.1 uncultured Eubacterium sp. | reverse complement strand
GCTTCTTTCTTTACAGTCTCTGCTTCTTTCTTTACAGTCTCTGCTTCTTTCTTTACAGTCTCTGCTTCTTTCTTTAACGTTTCCACTTCTTTTTTTGCGGCCTCTGTCCCTTCCCTTACCTTCCGGTCAATCTCCGCTTCTATATCATCCTTCATCAGTTCCCTTAATGCTTCACACATATCCGTCTTCCTCCTTATTTTCTGATATATTTTCTGGTTCGCCTGCACACTCACCTGCAGGACCGCATCCGCATTGTTCCTGTCTCCCTGCCGGCGAAAGCCTCCTGCCTTTTCCAGAAACCTCACGATGTCCTCCTCCCTTGCATCCAGTCCCAGTATCTTCAGACCGCTGTGTTCTGCTCCCGACAGCTCGCGTATTACAACGATCTGTGTATCAAACAGCGCCCTTCCCTTTACATAATAGATTCCCGGATATTCCCGCTCCACCGCAAAGCCTGTTTCCTCCAGCTTTTTTATCATCTTCACCGGATACGCTTCCCTGAAAAACGATACCGTAAGCTCACCAGCAGGTCCGCCCGCAGTGGCTCCTTTCCAAGACTATATTCCCGTATAAACTCCAGCTCTTCCCGATTTTCCATCAGTTCTATTTCCGCAGCCCCGTAAAATCCCAGGTGCCACTGTATTTTATCTGCCCTGTCCGTCATTTTATCATTCTCCTGTGTTGTTTCTGTCTTACATCTATTATAACTCCCTGTGCAGTTTTATTCAACATAAACATGATGTGATATATACCCAATAGAATATGCCGGTTACTTTTCACAGGACAGATAATATGTTATTGCTGACCGTCCGGACACCGGAAAGCGTTAGAAACTGCATGTAAATAGCCTGTGACACAGGTTATTTACATGCAGTTCCTTATTTAAGCTGCTACGTCTGAATAGTTACATCCGCAGCCCCTGTCAACTAATAATTTCCTTTACAATCTGTTCCCGCAAAAGCATCCATCCGGATACCAGCACAACGGTCACGCAGAGCACAAGGTCCACTCCCGCTACAGTCACAAGCGCTTTTATGGAAATAAACGCGCGCGGATGCAGATAGCGGTACACATGAACCATAAAATAATACAATACCTTTTGTACAACCGCATAAATACCAGCCACAGCCAGCACCGAACAAATCCCGTACCAGAGTCCTTCCTTTGCCAGCATCCGGCACAGTCCGGCATCTGTAATCCCCATTGCACGCAGGATTCCAAACTCCCGTTTTCTGGCCACAACAAGATACTGCATACTGTTAAAAATATGCAGCAGACTGATACCATACAGTACAGCCGCAATTCCGTAAGAAAAAAACATCTTTTGCGCCAGATACAGATTCTGCGCCTGTATCCTGGCACTGTAATCTTTTACCGTACAGCCGGGAAGTGACGCTGTCATCGTCCCGATTTCTGCCGCTATTTTTCCTGCATCTGCTGTCTGTCCCAGCGCAATGCTGATCGTCCGGTAATCCGAAATGCCGAAATTTGCTTCCATCTGTTCATTCGTCATAATCAGATCCACATCAGAAGTACCGCTGTCTCCAAAAAACGACTCTACTTTTGCCAGAGGTCTGCTGACAACCGCCGCCACTTCAAGGTCCATATGCTCATACCAGCTGTCTTTTCCATCAAAGCGAAGTGCTTTTTGCGGCAGCTCAGACAGTTTTTCCCCACAGGGTACTTTTAACGGAATCTCATCCCCCGGATAAACAGCAATCCCGTCATAATTTCCCTGTCCGTCCATAAGCGTCTTAAAAATAACACTGTTTTCCCGCCGCATCCTGTCAGCATCGATCTCTCCCTCCAGCAGATAGCCGTCCAGTTCTTCGAGCATCGCATCATCGTATCCATAGATGTTGACTTTTAACGTATAGTCGTCTTCCCCGGTCTGTACCGCAATTCCATTGTACTTTTCCTGCATCACCGGATCTGGCGGATTGGCCGGATCACCGGCTATCTCTGCAAAATACGATGTCCAGACAAGCCTGCCATCGTGCAGCGCAAGCTCACCAGGCAGATACCGTACCGGATGCAGCTGTTTTATACCAGTAATCTGTGCCATCTGCGCCACCGTTTCCTGCGGTATCGTATCGGTCAGGCGGTCCGTCTGTACAGATACCTGAATATCCGAGCCCAGTCCGTCATCAGCCTTATAGGCAAGCATATTATGAATCTTTGTATTTTCGGCTGTATAAAACGCCCCGAGAAACAGGACGCTGCCGGCCGAAAGGGACAACAGCATTCCTGCAAACATCCCTTTTCGTGCAAACATAAACCTGTGCGTAAGAATTTCTGTCAGATTGCGGCGGTGGATACTGTAAATTCTGCGGCTTTGCCATTTTCTTACTTTGCGTACAGCAATATGTCCTGCCATCATCTGACGGATGGTCAGCCTGCGCATGTTTTTTAGCAGCCGCAGACTAATCAGCAGTAAAAATACGGCCAGAAGGCACAGACCATATGTCATGGTCCTTATGTCTATCTGGTAGCTGCCCGCGTCCGGCAGACGGACCACCGCATTCTGCTGCAAAGCATCCGGTACGCCTGTATGAACAACCGCATCCTGTACAATAAAAATCTTTCCGGCTTTTTGGTATATCAGCCATGCAAACAGATTGCCAGCCACACCTCCTGTCAGATATCCTGCCAGACTAATCATCCCAAGCTCCAGCAAAAACAGTAAAAAAGCACCGCCATCTGTCAGCCCGGCTGCCTGCATCGTGCTGTACTCAGAAAATCTGCGCACGACTGAAATCTGGAACAGACTGTAAATAATAAACGCTCCAAAAACAGCAATAGCTGCCAGAACCGCGGTTTTTGTCAGATTTCCACCCTGATTCAGGGTACCCCATATATATGGCAGACCGGCCCCCTGCTCTGTAAATCCTGTCCGGATTACATCCAGTATGTGACCAGGCGGCTCCGTATCAATATAAGCAGAAATCCCATTATTCCGGATAACGGTATCCGGCCGGATGCCGGAGTTTTCGGCAAATTCCCTTTTCTGCCTGTATACACTGCGGTTTTCCTTAAATTTCAGATACAGCATGGATGTATCCGGTTCCTGTTTTTCGTATGCATACACATTACGAAACTGTAAATCATGAAACTTTTCCGGCATTTCTGACAAAATCCCGCACAGCGTATACCCGTGTCCATCCAGATACAGCGTGGTACCGGTTTCCGCCGCGGCTCCCAGACTGTTCAGTGTCTGCTGGTCCATTGCAATCTCATCTTCCTGCTTAGGATAATGCCCTTTTAAAATCTCTGTCCCCATCATGCGCCGGAAAGCTTCATCCGTTTTTACAAACTGCATCGGAAACGGCTGTTCCAGCGTTTTCAAAACCGTGATCCTTCCTGCCTGTTCCAGCTCATACCCTGCCGCATCCGGATCTTTTTCAAAGCTCTTTAGACACGCAGAATCCGCGCGGACCGCATAATGCCAGTCTCCATATTTCATCCGTGCGTCCGCGAGCGCCGCACATTTTCCGCTTTCCAGAAGCCCTCCCATGCCATTATACAGCACGGAAAATAATACCACACCAAAAAACAAAGCAAATGTCTGCTTTTTATAATATCTAAGATACGAAGCCGCAAGATGCAGATATGTTTTCATAAGCAGACACCTTCCTTTTCCCGTAACAGCCTTCCATCTTCAATATGCAGAATCCGGTCACAGCCAAACGCCAGACTTTCATTGTGCGTAACCATCAGAATCGTCTGATGATATTTTCTGGCACTGTTTTTCAAAAGCCCTGCCACCTCCACGGTTGTTCTGGAATCCAGATTTCCGGTCGGCTCATCGGCAAGGATCACAGCAGGCTTATTCGCCAGAGCCCGTGCCAGTGCGACTCTCTGCTGCTGGCCGCCGGACAGCTCATGCGGAAACCGCGTCCTCTTTTCCCAGAGTCCGAGTTCCCGTAACAGCTCCCCGATCCAGTGGTGGTCCACATGCCTTCCCCTGTCAAATGTCACTGGCAGCGCCACATTATCATACACATTCAGCGCCTGCATCAGACTGTAGTTCTGAAATACAAATCCAATATTCCTGCGTCTGAATATCGTCTGCTCCCTGCGCTTTAAATTTGCAATATTGTAGTTCCGGATAAAAATCTCCCCCGCGGAAGGCACATCCAGCCCGCCAATCAGATGCAGCAGCGTACTCTTTCCAGAACCGGAGGTGCCAACGATCGCCACAAACTCCCCCTGGCTGACCGAGAACGAGACATTCCGCAGCGCATGCACCGCATGCTCTTTCGTCCCATACTGTTTGCTGATATTTTTTACCTGTAGTATTTCCAATTGCATTCACTCCTTTTCCTTTGATACAGACAGCATAACAGGCAGATCTTACATCAGCATTACAAAATGAAGGCCAGTTTCTGACAAAATTGTAAGAAATCAGGCCTTTGGAATCATAACAGCCAGTTTTTCTCCACTTCTGACTTTAATTCAAGGAACAATTGATAAAATCGTGATTTTGATTGCCGGATAATGTCAAGAGCCACCAGACGATTATAAGAATGTGAGGCATTATTCCTTGCAGACAGCGCAGACAGCCACGCATCTTCATCCCTGATCATGGACGCCTGATAGGCAGTTTTTATAATATACTTTGGCGACCCTGTTGCAGAGCCTTCATAACCATGTATCTCCAGAATCTCTTTCATCATCTTCCATGCCTGCTCAAAGCAGATTTCATATAAACCTACCAGACCTGTCATAATTACATTGTCATATGGTTCCTCATACAGATAAATATCCTGAAAATTTGCCATTGCCGCACAAAAATTATCATATTTTTTCATATAAAATCCTCCCCTCAGATGCAATGGAAGCCAGTAACTCCTCCTGCACCGGTCCGTTCAGGTCCACGATATCAAACATCAGCAGCGTAGACGTCTGTTCCTCCACATCCAGCGCAAATCTGATCACATCATTACCACTGACGGCCAGATCAATATCGCTGACCCTTTTATAGTCGCCACGGGCCCTTGAACCAAACAAAATCACCCGGTTTACCCCATATTTCCTGGCCAGCTGGCGGATTTCCTGTATGACTACGGGCTTTATCCCTGTATATTCCAGCCATGCATCCGTTTTTCTGTTATTCATGCGCGCCACCCTGTTCCTTTTTCCCTGCTGTATCCTGCCCGTTTTGCAGGTATACAGAAAAAACACTGCCCTTTCCATGCTCCGATACGACTGTCAGGTACCCCTTTTCCTGCTCCAGTATCAGCCTTGCCAGATACAGGCCAATGCCGGCTCCTTCCTGATCTTCTGCTTCCTTACTTCGGTAAAACCGCCCGAAAACAGCTACAAGCTCCTCCGGATGGATTCCAATGCCATGATCGCTGATACGGATTTCCGTTACAAGCTCCAGCGGACAGACGGAGATTTCGATCCGGCTGTCCGCTGCAGAGTACTTCACCGCATTCTCCAAAAGATTACTGAACACCTCTGCCGTCCATTTCCGGTTATGCAGCAGTATCCTGTCTTCAAACGGCTCCATCACGATCCGGATGTTCTTCTTTTCCGCTTTTTCATATACCGTATTGACTGCCAGCAGCAGGGTGTTTTTAAGAGGCGTATCTGCTGCTTCAAACTGCATCGCTCCCTGCTCCAGCCAAACCATTTTAAACAGGGAGCTTACCATCCAGTCCATTTTTTCCATCTGGATTTTCATTTTTGACAAAAACGCTTTCTGCTGCTCCGGTTCCAGCGTCGCTTCCAGCATATCCCGGTACAGCATCACACTGCTTAGCGGCGTCTTAAGCTGATGGGACATATTGGAAACAAGACTTTTTACCTGTTCTTTTTCCGCGGCCGCCTGACAAAGCTCATATTCGAATGCTTCCTGTACCTGCACCGCCTTATTTTCCAGCGAAGAAAGTCCCCCTTCCCGGAACCCGGAAAGCCTGACCGGCTCCCTTTCTGCAATCTGATCCAGCAGATGATCCATTTTCTGATAAATCTTTTGTCTCACACACCACTGCACAAAAACCGCCGGAAGCAGCCCGGCCAGGGCTCCGGCCGCAAACAGTATCCCATACATTGTTATTCACCCCGCATGATTCTTTTTTCCAGACTCTTCTTTCCGGATTCTTCTTTCCAGACTCTTCTTTCCAGATTCTTCTTTCCGGATTCTTCCGGATTATTCTTTCCAGACATATCCGATACCGTGTACGGTCTGAATCCGCTCCGGCTCCTTTGGATCCGTTTCGATCTTAAGGCGGAGCCTGCGGATGTTCACAGGTACGGCATTATCGTCCACAAACCGCCCCTGACTGTCCCAGATATGCGCAAGTATCTGCTCTTTGGAAAGTATTTTTCCTGCATTTTCCATAAAATAGACAAGCATCTGATACTCAATCCTGCTGCAGGAAATCTCTTTGCCCTCCTTATAAATCTTACACTGCTCTTTATCGGCAACGATCCCATGCGAAACAAGCCGCATCTGCGGCGCAGCCTGCTGTAGCAGCTTTTTCACCCTTGCTTTTAATACCGCCAGTGAAAATGGCTTGGACATAAAATCATCCATCCCAAGCTCCAGCGCCTTTACCTCATCCATTTCTGTATCCCGTGCTGTCAGCATCAGAATCGGAAGCTTTTGATCCGGATACTTCTGACCCGGATGCTTCTGATGCTGACGGATTCCCGCACACAGATCAAAACCGCTGCCATCCGGCAGATTACAGTCCAGCAAAATCAGATCTGTTTCCTTCTTCTGTAAAATCTCCCATCCTTCCGCCGCCGTTGCGGCTGTTTCAGTCTGATATCCTTCTGCCTGCATGGAAAAAGAAAGACCTTCCCGCAGGTCAGAATCGTCTTCAATAATCAGAATCCTGCTCATGATGCTCTCCCATCCGTCTGTCTGTAAACCTGTACTCCCATCCAGATCATCCATACATAAGCCAGCGTTTTCGGAATCATCAGCATACCAATGACCGGCATTACCGCACTGAACAAAACAACCGGCAGATAAAATCCAAAGGAAAGCGCCACAGCCACCGGCAGATACCGGAATGCCATAAGCCCCGTCTGCTTTGTTGATTTTGCAAACAAAACAATCAGAATTATCCCGATTCCCACAAACGGAACGTTACGTAAAATCCCATACTGCAGCGGCTGGTGGTATGTCAGCCATTCATTTTGCGGCAGCAGACAAAATCCAATCCGCAGCGCTGCCAGTGTATATAAAATTATGGTTAAATTTTTTCGTCCTTCTATTTCAAAATAATCGCGCCATACAGCATACAATAGCAGATAAAAAACCGTCATAGTAACCGATGTAACCAGCTTGCCAATCCCAAGCGCAGCCGCATTCGCTTCCAGTCCTGTTGTAAACAGCGCATAGCTGCGTGGAACCAGATGAAACGCATCCCCCGCTCCGAGAACAAAAGCCATCCACCCCAGCTTCTTCACCAGCGCTGTCTGCCCGCGCGTCAGCATCATAAAACCTGCTGTCAGCGCAAATCCAAGATATAAAACATCAAAAACAGTTTCTGCAATCGCCTGTATCATGATATGATCCCTCCCTGAATATTTATATTTTGTTTTAATCTGTATAAAAAACAGGTATATTATATCCGGATTTATTATATTATAATTTATTAAATTATAACTTATTTTCTCCAAAATATAAAACCCGCCGGACCACCCCGACAAAAAAATCAGCCTGCGCATCCGATGCTTTTAACAGTTCTGTCAGATTCATACGTATAAACTCTGCAAACCGTTCTTTTGTAAAATTTTCGTCCCAGATCCTGTCCGGAATTTCCACATCCTGCTCCATCCGCTGCATCAGTATCGCTTTCAGCTCCTGCTGCGCACAGGCCATTGATTCCTGACCGGCACGCTGGACACCGCTTAAGCTGTTCATCAGTGCTCCGGCTGACTGCAACATTCTGTTTTTTAAATAACAGCACATTTCAGCCAGCGCTTCGCAAAAAGAATCCGCGGTAATGGCAGTATCCATTTCCAAAAGCGCCTGCTGCCAGTATTCTTTTGTAAGCGCAAGCAGAATCTCATCCTTACTGGAAAAATAGTTGTATACCGTACCACTGGCCACCCCTGCCCGGCGCGCAATGGAACGGATATTGAGCCTTTCAATCCCTTCTTCATCCGCAAGCAGGCGCGCAGTATCCAGCAGTGTCTGGCGCAGGTTGTCATCCTTCTTTTTCATAATCTCCTTTCTTCCCATCCGGACAGAAGACACTCTGGCAGTTGCTAATCTCCTTTTTTCCATCCGGGTAAAAGATATTTTCGTGGTTCTGATATTTTTTGAACATGTTCATTTATATTATAAGAAGCAGCTCCTGTTTTGTCAATACCTTTTATGAACATGTTCATTTTTACACATGCAGATGGGAATCACTTAGCTCTGGAATGGCAGAATTGAATATCTGCTGTATACTGGCTGTCCGGACGCCGGGAGAAGGGATCTGCCCTATAGGCGCGAATTTAAGCTGTAAATGCAATAGTTTACATAAAAGTGTTGCACACCTGTCACCCATGTAAAAGGAGCAGCCCTATTACACGGCTGCCCCTTCCTGTTCATACCCTTTATCCTGTTTTGTAATTACCAATATCCTATTTCTGTTTTACAGTCAGCTTACACGATACGCTCTTTCCGCCTGCCTGTGCCTGAATCGTTGTCGTACCAGCTGCCTTTGCTGTCACTTTACCTTTTGCTGTTACAGCTGCTACAGCCTTATTGCTGGAAGTCCAGGTGATATCGCCTTTTAAGCCGTAAGCTTTTGCTTTGAACGTATAAGTCTGTCCTACTGTAAGCTGCTTTTGGGAAGCTGTCATTTTAATCGTCGGATTTTTTACAGTGACTTTTATTTTCAGCTTATATGTAGTACCATTTTGCGTTACTTTTGCCGTAATCACAGCAGTTCCTTTTGCCTTTGCTGTTACTTTGCCCTTCTGGCTGACTACAGCTGCTTTTTTATTGCTGGAGCTGTAAACCACTTTTGCATCTTCTGCCAGTCCGTTGATCTTTATTGTAAACTTCTGGCCTGCGTAAGCGGTCTTTTTCTCCGGTGCACCCGGAACATCTGCTGGTTTTGCAGCTGCTACAAATCTTGGCTTATCATCGATGACAAGCGGACCAGCTTTGCCCAGTTTTTTCACCTTTTCAATCAGGGAAATGTTGTCCGCTACATTTGTGTTCACAGAGGATACCCTGTCTTCTACAAATGCCGAGTACTTATTTCCACCGGTTGCCAGATATTCATTTGTAACAAGCGTATAGGTCTGTTCCGGATCGATCGCAGTACCGTCTGCCAGACGTACGTCAAATACCTGCTGGTCTTCCGGAAGATTCAGATCATATTTCGCAGTCAGACCAGACATCTGCATATTGGAAGAATCATTGCCGACAACCTGATTTATAAGATCGAAATGACAGGCAGTCAGATCGTGAAGCTGCTG
>CANTHI010000103.1 GCA_947653505.1 uncultured Eubacterium sp. | reverse complement strand
ATGATACAGTAGATATTCCGTCATCCAAGATGAAGGTTGCTATTGCTGAAATTCTTGAAAGAGAAGGCTATATCGCGAAGTATGATATCGTTGATGACGGGAATTTCAAGGCAATCCGTGTCACATTAAAGTATGGCGCAGATAAAAATGAAAAGATTATTACAGGCATTAAGAGAATCTCAAAGCCGGGTCTTCGCGTATATGCAGGTAAGGATGAAGTACCTTATGTACTGGGCGGACTGGGAATCGCGATCCTGTCTACCAATAAGGGCATCATCACAGATAAAGAAGCCAGAAAGCAGCAGGTAGGCGGGGAAGTATTAGCATTTGTATGGTAATCAGTAAACGGTATTTTTCAGAATAAACAGGAGGTACGGGCATGTCACGGATAGGTAGAATGCCAATCGCGATCCCTGCAGGGGTAACTGTAGAGATTGCAGAAAATAATAAAGTAACTGTGAAGGGACCAAAAGGAGAGCTGGAACGGGTTCTGCCGTCTGAAATGGAGATTAAGCAGGAGGACGGACGTATTCTGGTCTCAAGACCGAATGATCTTAAGAAAATGAAATCTTTGCACGGTCTGACAAGAACGCTGATCAACAACATGGTAGTAGGTGTTACCGAAGGCTATACAAAGCAGCTGGAAGTAAACGGCGTAGGTTACAGGGCTGCCAAGTCCGGCAACAAGCTGACACTGAGTCTGGGCTATTCCCATCCGGTGATTATGGAGGATCCGGAAGGTCTGGAATCTGTAGTTGAAGGCAACAAGATTACGATCAAGGGCATCGACAAGGAAAAAGTCGGCCAATACGCGGCTGAGATCAGAGATAAGAGAAGACCGGAACCGTACAAGGGCAAAGGTATTAAATATATTGATGAAGTTATTAGGCGTAAAGTTGGTAAGACTGGTAAGAAATAAATGAAAGGGTGACGAGAGATGGTTAGAAAGGAATCAAGAGCTAAGGTTCGTGAAAATAAACACAGAAGACTGCGCAGCCGTATTTCCGGAACACCGGAAAGACCACGTCTGGCGGTTTTTAGAAGTAATAATCATATGTACGCTCAGATCATTGACGATACAGTTGGCAATACCATCGCAGCTGCTTCCACGCTGGATAAGGACGTAAAGGATGCAGTGGAAAAGACTAATAACGTTGCAGCAGCAGCACAGGTAGGCACTGTGATCGCAAAGAGAGCTTTGGAAAAAGGTATTACAACGGTTGTATTTGACCGCGGCGGATATATTTATCATGGCAAAGTGCAGGCTTTGGCAGATGCAGCCAGAGAAGCTGGTTTAACATTCTAAGTAGGAGGAAACAGTTACATGAAACGTGAAATAATTGATGCTAGTCAGTTAGAGTTAACAGAAAACGTTGTAGCAATCAAACGTGTCACGAAGGTTGTAAAAGGCGGACGTAACATGCGTTTTTCAGCCCTGGTAGTTGTTGGTGACGGCAACGGACATGTAGGCGCAGGAATGGGTAAAGCAGCTGAAATTCCTGAGGCGATCCGCAAGGGCAAAGAAGATGCTATGAAAAAGCTCATTACTGTAAAATTAGATGATAATAAGAGTATCACACATGACATTCTGGGGAAACATACAGGTGCGACTGTACTGCTTAAGAAGTCTCCGGATGGTACTGGTATTATCGCCGGCGGCCCGGCACGAAGCGTTTGCGAATTAGCAGGCATTAAGAATATCCGTACAAAATCACTGGGTTCTAACAATAAACAGAATGTTGTGCTTGCTACAATCGCTGCTCTGGCTCAGTTAAAATCTCCGGAAGAAGTTGCGAAGCTCCGCGGTAAATCTGTAGAAGAGATTGTAGGTTAGGAGGCATAAAATGGCAGAGAAAATGGTAAAGGTTACACTGATCAGATCTAAAATCGGCGCAGTGCCTAGGAATCGTAAGATTATCGAAGCTTTAGGCTTCCACAAGCTCAATCAGACGAAAACATTCCCGGACAATGCCGCAACACAGGGTGCACTCCGCAAGATCGCACCGTATGTAAAAGTAGAAGAAGCATAATTCAGAATAAGGAGGTGTCAGTATGGACTTATCAAGTTTAAAAGCCGCAGAAGGTTCAAGAAAAGATAAATTCAGAAAAGGACGCGGACATGGTTCAGGCAACGGCAAGACAGCCGGTAAGGGACACAAAGGTCAGAAGGCCCGTTCAGGAGCTCCAAGACCAGGTTTTGAAGGTGGCCAGATGCCATTATACAGAAGATTACCAAAGAGAGGCTTTAAGAATATTAATTCTAAGATAATCGTTGGAATCAATGTATCAGAACTTGAGAGATTTGACAATGATTCTACGGTTTCCGTGGATACGTTAATGGAGACAGGTATTGTTAAAAATCCAAGAGATGGCGTTAAGATTCTTGGAAATGGAGAATTAACCAAGAAGCTCACTGTTCAGGCCAATGCATTCAGCGCAGGTGCAAAAGAAAAGATTGAGGCTCTTGGTGGAAAAGCAGAGGTGATCTAATGTTACAGACACTTCGTAGTGCATTCAGGGTACAGGAAATCCGGGAACGATTAGTATATACTTTTTTTATGCTGATCGTGATCCGGCTAGGCTCACAGCTTCCTTGTCCGGGTATTGACTCTGCGTTATTTGCAGAATGGTTCAGTTCACAGACCAACGGAGCATTCAACTTTTTCGATGCGATTACCGGTGGTTCTTTCAATGAAATGTCGATCTTTGCATTGAGCATTACACCTTATATCACGTCTTCCATTATTATGCAGCTCCTTACGATTGCAATTCCAAAGCTCGAGGAGATGCAGCGTGACGGGGAAGACGGCAGAAAAAAAATTGCCAGCATTACCCGTTATGTCACAGTAGCGCTTGCTCTGATTGAGTCAGTCGCTATGGCAATCGGATTTGGCAGAATGGGATATCTGACAGATTATAGTGCATTTTCTGTAATTCAGGTCGTATGTATTCTGACCGCAGGATCTGCAGTGCTGATGTGGATTGGAGAACAGATTACAGAAAAGGGTGTCGGCAACGGGATTTCTATTGTACTGGTTATCAATATCGTATCCAGAATACCGGCTGACATGTCTACACTGTATGAACAGTTTGTAAAGAACCAGAAGGTTGCAAGAGGTGTGCTTGCCGCAGTGATTATACTTGCAGTCATACTTCTGACTGTTATTTTTGTTATTGTACTGCAGGATGCGGAGCGTAAGATACCGGTACAGTATTCGAAAAAGATTCAGGGCAGAAAGACCGTTGGCGGCCAGAGTTCATTTATTCCTCTGAAGGTCAATACCGGCGGTGTGATTCCGATTATTTTTGCCCAGTCTATTATGGAATTTCCGGTTGTAATCTGTACACTGCTCGGCGTAGACGGCGGGACAGGCATTGGCGGAAAGATTTTAAATGGTCTGCAGCAGAGAAACTGGTGTGATCCGGCAAATCCTGTATTGTCAATCGGACTGGCTGTATATCTGATTCTGGTCGTTGTATTTGCGTATTTCTATACGTCAATTACATTCAATCCGCTGGAAATTGCAGATAATATGAAAAAGCAGGGTGGCTTTATACCAGGCATCCGTCCGGGCAAACCAACGAGTGAATATCTGACGAAGATTTTGAATTATATTGTATTTATCGGCGCTGTCGGACTTTCGATCTGTGCGGTAATACCGATTTTCTTTAATGGGGTGTTTAACGCAAATGTGTCGTTTGGAGGAACATCGATCATTATTATTGTGGGTGTTGTAATTGAGACGATTAAGCAGATTGAGTCTAAGATGGTTGTGCGGTATTATAAAGGATTCTTAAGCGAATAGAGGTTGTGAGGGATACAGTTTCGGCTGTATCTCTCTTTGTTTGTGGGCAGCGTCCGCATAGCCACAATGTAACACATTATCTGAACTGTTTCCTTTTTTATGGTTTTTTCATTTTTCCGAAGTTTACAGTGGAAAAATAGATCAATTTATGTTATCGTTAATATAACCATGTGCAGCCGTCATTAATTAAAGAAACGAAACCGGCTGCTTAAAAAATAACAGGAGGTTGATGAAATGAAAATTATCATGTTAGGCGCACCAGGCGCAGGCAAAGGCACACAGGCAAAGAGGATCGCTGAGAAGTATTCGATTCCGCACATTTCTACAGGTGATATTTTCCGCGCAAATATTAAGAACGGAACGGATCTGGGCAAAAAAGCAAAGGAATTTATGGATCAGGGCTTATTAGTACCGGATGAGCTGACCTGTGATCTTGTGATGGACCGCATCCAGCAGGATGACTGCAAAAACGGATTTGTTCTGGATGGTTTCCCGCGTACGATCCCGCAGGCAGAAGCACTGGACGCGGCTTTAACCAAAATCGGCCAGAAGATGGATTATGCGATTGATGTTGATGTACCGGATGAAAATATTGTAAACCGTATGGGAGGGCGCAGAGCCTGCTTAAGCTGCGGTGCTACTTATCATGTGGAGTTTAATCCGACAAAGGCTGAAGGGATCTGTGATGCCTGTGGTGCACAGACTGTATTGAGAGATGATGACAAGCCGGAAACGGTTCAGAAGCGTCTGACTGTATACCATGAGCAGACACAGCCGCTGATCGATTATTATAAAAATCAGGGTATTTTGAAATCGGTGGATGGAACCCAGCCAATGGAAGCGGTATTTGATGCGATTATAGGGATTCTGGGAGCATAAGAACGATGCCAGTGTCAATAAAATCTGCAAAAGAGATCGAACTGATGCGGACGGCGGGCAGAATCCTGGGCAGGGTGCATGATGAGCTTGCCCGGGAGATCGTGCCCGGAATGTCTACGCTGGACATTGACCGTATTTGTGAGGAATTAATACGGAGCTATGGATGTATTCCTTCATTTTTAAACTATGAAGGATTTCCTGCTTCTGTCTGTGTATCTGTCAATGATGAGGTCGTACATGGGATCCCGTCTGAAAAACGGATTGTAAAAGAAGGCGATATTATCAGTCTGGATACGGGAGTGATTTATAAAGGGTATCAGTCTGATGCGGCAAGGACGGTCGGGGTTGGAAACATATCGAAGCAGGCGGCAGACCTGATTGAGCGGACGAAACTCTGCTTTTTTGCAGGGATGCAGTATGCAAAGGCGGGCGGACGCCTGTTTGATATTTCAGCGGCAATCGGGGATTATGCGCACCGGTATGGCTACGGCGTTGTCCGTGATCTGGTCGGGCATGGAATCGGCCGGAATATGCATGAGCCGCCAGAAGTTCCGAATTTCAGACAGAGGTTTCGCGGGATGCGCCTGCGGCCGGGAATGACGCTTGCGGTCGAGCCAATGATCAATATCGGTACCTGGAGGGTGAACTGGGACCCGAATGGGTGGACCGTAACGACAGCGGATGGATCCCTGTCTGCGCATTACGAAAATACCATACTGATCACGCGCAACGGACCAGAGCTTTTGTCTGTGACAGAGGAAGAAGCAGAAAATCTGAATCAGATGTATCTTGCAGTGTAGTACAAGGCAGGGTACGAAACTGTTTTCCGGATAGCGAAAAGGACAGAATCTATAAAGATAGAAATGATAGAAATGAAATAAATGGAGGAATGAAAATGTCTAAAGCAGATGTAATCGAAGTAGAAGGTAAGGTAGTAGAAAAGCTGCCGAACGCAATGTTTCAGGTAGAGCTGGAGAACGGGCACCAGATTCTGGCGCATATCAGTGGAAAGCTGCGGATGAACTTTATCCGTATTTTGCCAGGTGATAAAGTAACGATTGAGATGTCACCGTATGATCTGACAAAAGGGCGGATTATCTGGAGAGATAAATAAGGCATTCTTATTACCGGAATGTGACAGGATAAAAGGACAGCGGGCTGTTAGGAAGTGTGTGATTCTGACAGCCTGTTTTTTACTATTCTCTTTTTCTTCCATTTTCTGATAAGATGTGTTAAAATGTAAAATATGTGTAAAAGATATGTAACTTTATAATGAAGATCCTGTTACAGATGAAAAGGAAAACAAAAATATGGAAGGTTTTACATTGATCTTATCGTTGTTAAGCGGTGTGGCGCTGTTTTTATTTGGCATGTCCCTGATGGGAGACGGCCTGAAAAAGGCTGCGGGCGAAAAGCTGGAGCTGATTTTATACAGACTGACAAATACGCCGCTCAAGGGCATTCTGCTGGGAACGGCAGTGACAGCAATTATCCAGTCGTCTTCTGCTACAACAGTGATGGTTGTAGGTTTTGTGAATGCTGGAATGATGAAGGTCTCGCAGGCCATTGGAATTATTATGGGTGCCAATATCGGTACGAGCATTACCGGATGGATTCTCTGTCTGTCTTATATTGAAGGGACAGGCGGAATTGCACAGATGCTGTCGACGGCAACGATCTCGTCGGTAGTCGCGATTATTGGTATTGTGTTCAAAATGTTTCTGAAAAAGGCTTCTTATCATAATATTGGGGATATTATGCTGGGATTTTCCATTCTGATGGTAGGAATGCAGACGATGAGCAGCGCGGTTTCGCCTTTAAAGAGCAACGAGCATTTTGTAAATGCACTGACGATGTTTACCAATCCATTTATGGGGATCCTGGTCGGGATCCTGTTTACAGCGGTGCTGCAGAGTGCGTCGGCTTCGGTCGGTATTATGCAGGCGCTGTCGGTGACTGGCGGCATTACGTTTGCGGCGGCACTTCCGATTACGATGGGAATTGGTGTGGGTGCTGCCTGTCCGGTACTGCTGTCTTCCATTGGCACGAATAAAAATGGAAAAAGGACCGCGCTGATCTATCTGTTGAATGATTTATTTGGCATGCTGTTCTGGTCCGTGATTTTTTATACGGTACATGCGGTTGTCCATTTTGAATTTATGGGGATGGTTATGAGCCCGGTGCGGATTGCGCTGATGAATACGGTATTCCGTATGGCGACCATACTGGTGCTCTGTCCGTTTATCCGGGGCATTGAGAAGTTTGTTTTTCTTCTGGTACGTGACAGTGAAGAGGATAAAGAAGATCAGGCAGATTTTGACCTGCTGGAAGAGCGTTTTCTGGCCTATCCGCCGTTAGCAATTGCGCAGAGTCATCAGGCGATGAACGGAATGGCCAAAAAGGTCCGCAAAAATATCGGGTATTCGCTCGGACTGCTGGCGGAATATTCAGAAGAGCAGTATAATAAAATACAGGAAAAGGAAAATCTGATCGACAAATATGAGGATAAGCTGGGTACCTATCTGATGCAGCTGACCGGACGTGAAATGACAATTGCGCAAAACAGCGAGGTATCCAAGTTTTTGCATACATTGAGCGATTTTGAACGTCTGGGAGATCATGCCAGCAATATTTCCAAAGTAGCGAATGAGCTGCATGAAAAGAAAACTTCATTTTCCAAAGAAGGAATGTATGAGCTGGGAGTGCTTGAGTCTGCCGTTTCGGAGATCGTTGATCTGACTGTAAATGCATTTATGGAAGACGATCAGGAAACAGCGTACCGGGTAGAGCCGCTGCGGGAGCTGATCGGCATTTTATGCGATGAACTGAAACTGCGGCATATCAAGCGGCTGCAGCATGGAAAATGTGAATTAAAGCAGGGATTTGCATTTAATGATCTGCTGGCAAATCTGGAACGTATCGGAGCGCACTGTTCAAACGTGGCAGTGGCAATGATTGAGCTGGGATATTCTGAATTTGATATTCATGGTTATGTGAAGAGCGTACGGGAGCGTAAAAATTCGGACTATGCGATTTATTTTGAAGAATACGAAGAAAAATACGACATTAATGGATACAAAAAAGCCAGAAAGTCAAAGAAAGAGGAAGAAGGGGTAAAGGGAAAAAAAGGCAGGGACGGGAAAGACAATAAAGATGGAAAGACTGGGAAAGATGGTAAGGATGGGAAAGACGGCAAGGATGGGAAAGACGGCAAGGATGGCAAAGAAATAAAGCTGGGAAAAATAGAAAAGCTGGAAAAGACAGAAAAGCCAGTGAAGACAGGAAAAAAGGACAGCAGCAAAGACGGGAAAGACAGAGAAGATGGCAGGGACGGGAAAGAGGGAAGGCAAAGACGGAAAAGATAGTGAGGTTCCTGGGACGGAAAAAGACATCAAAAGAGGCAGAACAGGTACTGTAGCAGGCGGTGGTCTGGCAAAAAATTGTAGCAGGAGAAGAAACCATAACAGACTGGTTCCTGCTGGGATTGATTTATGAAAAAAGAAGGTAGATGAAGTTATGTATCTGATGTTAAAAAATACAGAAGTGTTATATTTTGATCTGGAAGATTTTGTAGTGGAAGTCATTCGAAATGACCTGCTTCCATTTTGTCTGCGGTCGAATATGAGACTGTCAACGAAAATGAAAGATATTCTGCATAATATACAGGCGGTAAAAGCATATTTAAGCAGCAGGGTCTTATCTTTGTCACGGGATAATGCGAAGCAGATTTACGCTGCATTTCAGATTCCGCAGGTAGATTCGACAGACAACAGGGTCAATATCTGTATCAAATGTAAAGGGGTATCCATTGTAGACAGCTACTGGGTAAAAGAGGATGAAGAAAAGGCTGACTGGGGAAAAATCAATATCCGGCAGAATCAGCTCAGCGATATCCTGGATCTGTCTTTAAGTGGTTTTTCGCCAACGATAACGACGGACGTAATCTGCCCGGAGCTGACGACAAAAGGCCTGTTCCGGAAAGGGTGGGTGCATCTGGGAGACAGTCTGTATTTATTAAAATCAGATAAGACGAACGAATATGTCAATACAAGAATGGAAGTGCTGGCTTCGGAGATACTCGAATGTTTTGAAAACCGGCTGGACAGTATTGTATACCTGAGCGACATAAAAGAAACGGCACGCGGTACGGCATATGTATCCATTTGTCAGAACTTTGTACGGGAGGAACACTCATTTATTGAAGCATGGGAAGTCATGGATTACTGCAAACGGCGTAAAATAAACTTTCGGGAACTATGTCTGGAACGGTGGGGAAGTAAATTCGCCTGTATTCCGGTACTGGATTATATCATTATCAATACGGACAGACATACACAGAACTACGGATTTATGATGAACAATCAAACAGGAGAGCTGGAATCGGTCGCGCCGATGTTTGATTTAAATTGTGCGCTTGTGGCTGACTATTTTAAGGTAGAGGCCGGCGATACACTCAGCCAGATGTTCAATACAAAAGAAACAATACGGGAGCTGGCATTTAAATATATAGAATACACAGATATGAAATTCAATGAAGATGCGTTTATGAGACTGGCGGAAAGCAGTCAGCACAAGGAGCTGCGGCATGTTTTTGAAAGAGTTTATGGGAGGATACAGGAGCTTGGGATTATCTGAGTGTTTTTCTTATCTGCATTATGATAGCCGGATTTAGTGTAATGTGTAATGTGTTATGTATTGGCTATCCGGACGCTGGATGAGGGAAGCGGCCCTGTTTCATTGTTCCGGTTTCCAGAATGTAAGAAGCTCTAAGCATTCTGC
>CANTHI010000102.1 GCA_947653505.1 uncultured Eubacterium sp. | reverse complement strand
AGCGATTTTAAATGGATTTTTGCATGTAACAGGTCAGCTTGTCTGAACTGTTACCAGGCTCTGGATTTTTGTTACAAAATTTTCCACAGATGGTTGTGATTTTTATGTAACTCTGCTAAAATAATAGCAGGAAATATATGATAATAACGGTTTATTTTTAGGAGGAATATACATGTCAGAAGATAGAAAGGTATACAGCATCAAGGAAGATAATCTTGGTGAAGTGAATATTGCGGATGAGGTAGTTACGATCATTGCCGGTCTGGCAGCGACCGAGATCGAAGGTGTAAGCTCAATGGCGGGCAATATTACGAATGAGCTTGTCAGCAAGCTGGGTAGAAAAAACCTTGCCAAAGGGGTAAAGGTAGATGTGGTAGATAACTGCGTGACCGTGGACGTAGCGTTAAACATTGCATATGGATATGCCATTCCGGAGATTTCCGCAAAGGTGCAGGAAAAGGTGAAGACGGCGATCGAGACGATGACAGGGCTGGAGGTCAATGCCGTGAATGTGCGGATTGCCAGTGTGGATATGAACAGCAGCAAATAGCTTTTGGAAAGCCGGTCACCGGCTGTTTTTGGAGTGTCAGCCGGCACTCCTTTTTCGCATATGCCATGCTTCCTGCGCGGCAGGATGACTGGCAGACGCGGCAATGACAGAGAGGGAGTTATGAACAGGAGAGAAATCAGGGAACAGATTTTTAAAATGTTATTTCAGACAGAATTTTATGCGGCAGATCAGATCGAAGAGCAGATTCAGATCGCCATGACACAGCTGGAAGAAACAGATGAAGGAAAGCGGGCGTATATCGAACAGAAGCTGCGCAATATTTATGAGCGGCGGGGAGAGATCGATGCGGCGGTCAATGAAAAGGCAACCGGATGGAAGACAAACCGGATGGCGAAAGTAGATCTGGCTCTGATTCGTCTGGCAGTCTATGAGATCCGATACGAAGAGGATATTCCGACAGGCGTGGCGATCAATGAAGCGGTAGAACTTGCAAAAACATATAGTAGTGACGGTGCGCCGTCATTTGTGAACGGGGTGCTGGCAAAACTGGTATGATGAAGCATGTATATAGTGTCGGACAGGTCAATACGTATATTAAAAATATGTTTGCGCAGGATTTTATGCTTCACAGGATCAGCGTAAAAGGAGAGATATCCAACTGCAAATATCATGGATCCGGCCATATTTATTTTTCTTTAAAGGACAGCACGGGAACCATTGCTGCGGTGATGTTTGCGGGAAACCGGAAAAACGGATTAAAATTCCGTATGCAGGATGGGGATCATGTCATTGTCACCGGTTCGGTGGAAGTCTATGAGCGGGATGGCCGCTACCAGCTGTATGCAAGGGAGATTACACTGGACGGGGCAGGCGCGCTGTTTTTAAAGTTTGAAGCATTGAAAAAAGAACTTGCGGAAATGGGAATGTTTTCCCAGCAGTACAAACAGCCCATTCCCAGATATATCCGTACGCTTGGCATTGTCACCGCACCGACGGGGGCGGCCGTACAGGATATCCGCAATATCAGTCACAGACGCAATCCGTATGTGCAGCTGATTTTATATCCGGCTCTTGTGCAGGGGGATGGAGCGGCACAGAGCATCGTGAACGGGATCCATGCGCTGGAGCAGATCGGGGCAGACACGATCATTGTAGGACGCGGCGGTGGTTCGATTGAAGATCTGTGGGCATTTAATGAAGAGATCGTGGCGAGGGCAATTTTTGAATGTAAGATTCCGGTGATCTCAGCAGTCGGGCATGAGACGGATACGACGATAGCGGATTTTGTGGCCGATCTGCGTGCGCCGACGCCATCGGCAGCCGCGGAGCTTGCGGTCTATGATTTTGAACAGTTCCGGGAAGCGGTACGTATGGCCGGTACCACGCTGCATCTGAGGATGCGCGAACAGATCCGCCTGAAGCGCGGGCTGACCAGTCAGCTGCAGCTGCGGCTGTCGTATCTGAGTCCGCGGGCGGTGCTGAACAGCAAAAAACAATACCTGGCAGATCTGGAAGAAAAGCTGACGCAGCGGATGACATACCGGCTGTCCATGAGCCGGCACCGGCTGCAGCTGCTGGCCGGGTGTCTGGAAGCAGGCTCTCCGGTAAAAAAACTGAGTCAGGGCTTTTCTTTTGTAACGGATGAAAATGGGAAGCCGGTTACAAAAAGCTCCCAGGTGAAGGCAGGAGATGAGATCGCGGTACGGACGCTGGATGGAAAGATTCATGCCAGAGTGTTGCGCGTGGAACAGGCACATGAAAGTGAATGTACGGAATGAAAAGACATGAAAAGGAAAAAAAGCCTGGGAAAATAAAAAGCAGCAGTTGGAAATCATAAAGGCACCGGACACAATTGTATCCGTAAAAAGTGTCAGAAAAAGAAATCTGTCTGAATAAAGTAAAGATCGGAAAGGGACTGGCAATGAAAGGAAAACAGCATTCAGATGAGAAAGCAGAATTAAAACAGCATCGGAATGAAGAACCAGAATCAGAATTAAAACAGCATCGGAATGAAGAACCGGAAGAAAACCTGTATCAGGAAGAAGAACTACAGGCAGAAGCAAAATCCCATCAGGATCAGGAACCAGAAACAGAAGAAAACCTGCGGATGGAAGATGTGCTGGCGCAGGTGGAACGGTGCATTGCGCAGCTGGAGGATCCGCAGATTTCGCTGGAAGATGCGTTCCGGTATTATGAAGAAGGAGTCCGGAAGCTGAAAATCTGTAATCAGAAAGCGGACCAGATTGAAAAAAAGATGCTGGTACTCAGCGAACGCGGGGAGCTGGAAGAGTTTTAATAAGAAGCCAGACAGCAAAAGGGATAAACAAAATGGATGATATGGAATTGAAAATGAATGATTCAGAATTAAAAATAGAAATAAAACAACGGACAGAAGAGATCGGACAGATACTACAGCAATATCTTCCAGAGGAAGCAGGATATCAGAAAGTCATTATGGAAGCCATGCATTACAGCCTGCTGTCAGGGGGAAAGCGTCTGCGGCCGATGCTGATGCTGGAGACGTACCGGATGTTTGGGGCACAGGGGCGTGTGGTTGAGCCATTTCTGGCAGCGATCGAGATGATCCATACGTATTCCCTGATTCATGATGATCTGCCTGCAATGGATGATGACAGTTACCGCAGAGGCAGAAAAACAACCCATGTTGTTTACGGAGAGGCGATGGGTATACTGGCCGGAGATGCGCTGCTAAATTTTGCATTTGAGACGGCGGTACAGGCATTTTCCCTTACGGATGATCCGGGCTGTGTCGCGCGGGCGATGCAGATTCTGGCAAAGAAAGCCGGTATTTATGGAATGCTGGGTGGTCAGGTGGCAGATGTACAAAATGAAGGCCATAAAGAAATGGAGCCGGCGCTGCTTGATTTTATCTATCGTCTTAAGACAGGCGCTTTAATCGAAGCCGCGATGATGATTGGCGCGGTGCTGGCAAAAGCAGGAGAGCAGGAGACAGCGCTGCTGGAGCAGGCTGCAGGTAAAATAGGCGTTGCCTTTCAGATTCAGGATGATATTCTGGATGTGACAGGGACGCTGGAAGAGCTTGGAAAATCAGCCGGCTCGGACGAAAAAAATGAAAAAATTACGTATGTCTCGATGTATGGCATGGATGCGGCAAAAAAGCAGGTCCGTCAGCTGACCTGTGAAGCAGTTTCCTGTATGGAACAGCTGCCAGTGAAAAATGAATTTTTAGACGCATTGCTCATGTATCTGGTAAAGAGACGCAGCTAGAAAGATAAAAAAAACTCCGGCGGCACAACAGGGTGCAGCAAAACGGAAGACAGCGGGCTCTGTGTCTGCAGACAGAATGGGTCAGAATGCGGGATGGGAACATGGTACTTGATAAAATAAATGAGACAAATGATGTAAAAAAACTAAATAAAGAAGAGCTAAAGCAGCTTCCGGACGAAATCCGCCAGTTTCTGATTCAGAGTCTTTCCAAAACCGGCGGACATCTGGCATCCAATCTGGGTGTGGTAGAGCTTACCATCGCGCTCCATCTGAGTTTTGATCTGCCAGAGGACAAGCTGATCTGGGATGTGGGACACCAGTCTTATACGCACAAGATTCTGACCGGACGAAAAGAAGGATTTGAAACGCTGCGCCAGTTTGGGGGTATGAGCGGATTTCCGAAACGGGCGGAGAGCGAGACAGACTGCTTTAACACGGGACACAGCTCCACTTCCATATCGGCAGGACTGGGACTGGCGGCGGCCAGGGATCTGAAAAAGGAAAGCGGCAGGATTATTTCGATTATTGGAGATGGTGCGCTGACGGGCGGAATGGCGTTCGAAGCGTTAAACAATGCTTCCAAGCTGGACACCAATTTTATTATTGTGTTAAACGATAATGACATGTCGATCTCGCCCAATGTGGGTGGTCTGTCACAGTATCTGGGCGGCATCCGCACAGCGTCTGCTTATCAGGATCTGAAAAACGGTGTGATGGAATCGTTAAACAGGATTCCGGTATATGGAGAACGGCTTGTCAGACGCATTCGCAGGACGAAAAGCGGCATCAAGCAGCTGCTGATCCCGGGAATGCTGTTTGAGGATATGGGGATCTTATATCTGGGGCCGGTGGACGGCCATGACATTGATAAGATGGTGGCCATGTTTCAAAAGGCAGCCAGGGTCAGCGGACCGGTGCTTGTGCATGTGCTGACCGAGAAAGGAAAAGGCTATGAGCCTGCCGTGCGTCATCCGGCACGTTTTCATGGTACGGAGCCTTTCGAAATCGAAACGGGACTGGTCCTGCAGAAAAAGAAAAAGGCAGCTTATACGGATATTTTTTCCACAGTCATGCGAAAGCTCGGGGACCGGGATGAGAGAGTCACTGCGGTGACTGCGGCAATGGAAACGGGTACCGGATTAAAGAGGTTTCACAATATGTTTCCAGACCGTTTTTTTGACGTAGGCATTGCGGAAGGACATGCGGTCACTTTTGCGGCAGGACTGGCGGCAGGCGGCAGACGTCCGGTATTTGCGGTATATTCGTCATTTTTGCAGCGGGCGTATGACCAGATTCTGCATGATGTCTGTCTGCAGGATCTTCCGGTTGTGTTTGCCATCGACCGTGCCGGCATCGTAGGCAGTGACGGAGAGACGCACCAGGGGATTTTTGACATTTCTTATCTTCGGACGATTCCGAATATGACGCTGCTTGCACCGAAAAATAAGTGGGAATTTTCGGATATGATAAAGTTTGCCATTGACTACGGGCATCCGGCAGCCATCCGCTATCCACGTGGGGAAGCGTTTGACGGGCTGGCGGAGTATCGTGCTCCGGTCGTATATGCAAAGAGTGAGCAGATTTATGAGACGGGCACGGTTGTGCTGCTGGCATATGGCAGTATGGTAAAAACAGCGCTGGAGGTGCGCAGTCTGCTCAGCCAGACAGGGATCGGATGCGCGCTGATTAACATGCGCTTTGCCAAACCGCTGGATACGCAGATGCTCTCGCAGGCTGCGCAGACATACGGGCTGGCGGTTACGATGGAAGAAAATGTAAAAACGGGCGGAATGGGGGAAGCGGTAGCGGAATATCTGCGGGAATCCGGCGCGGAAATACCGCTGATCCAGATTGCGGTTCCGGATACCTTTGTCCCGCATGGCAATGCGGAAATACTGAAACAGCGGATGGGGCTTGACGCGGAAAGTATTGCAGGGAAAATACAGACATTTTTGAAAAACAAAAAGATCTGACGCGGGAAATACGGCAGAAAAAATACAGACATTCTGTAAACCAGAGAGACTGGATGTGCAAAGTTCTGAAGAGCAAATACAGATAATTTCTGAAAAACGGATATAGTCTGGATAAAAACTGCACACAGGCCGGATCCGGAGGCAGATTTTATTGTGAGTTAAAGTATGGTGGGAAGATGAAAGAAAGACTGGATGTACTGCTTGTAAAACAGGGGCTTGCGCCCTCCAGAGAGAAAGCAAAAGCAATGATTATGGAAGGACATGTATATGTCAACGACCAGAAGGAAGACAAAGCCGGAGCGATGTTCGCACCGCAGGCACAGATTGAAGTACGCGGCAGGACACTGAAATATGTCAGCCGCGGCGGACTGAAGCTGGAAAAAGCGGTGGAGCAGTTTGCCATATCCCTGCAGGATAAAATCTGCATTGATATCGGAGCTTCGACAGGGGGATTTACAGACTGTATGCTGCAAAATGGCGCCAGGAAGGTCTATGCGGTCGACGTCGGTTATGGACAGCTGGCCTGGCAGCTGCGGCAGGATGCACGCGTCGTCTGCATGGAAAAAACGAATATCCGCTATGTAACGCCCCGTGAAATTGCGGATGCAGCGGACTTTGCATCGGCAGATGTTTCCTTTATTTCCCTGACAAAAGTACTGGGTCCGGCAAAGGAGCTGCTGAAAGAAGAGGGAGAAATGGTTTGTCTGATCAAGCCACAGTTTGAGGCGGGCAGGGAAAAAGTCGGCAAAAAGGGTGTCGTGCGGGATCCGCAGGTACATCTGGAGGTCATTGAAAAAATAACTGCCTTTGCCCGGGAGAATGGCTTTGCGGTACTGCATCTGGACTTTTCTCCTGTCAGGGGGCCGGAAGGAAATATTGAATATCTGCTCCATTTGAAAAAAACCGGAACACAGGAGGGGGCGGCAGACAGCAGGAGCGTAGTGATGGCTGCACATGCTGCATTAAATGCATGAAAAAATTTGTATTGATCGTAAATGCATGTAAAGACCGGGATCTGAAAGAGACACGCAGTCTGTGCAGTTATATTAAAACAAGAGGCGGAAGCTGCCAGTATCTGGTCAGCGTTGATGCACAGGAAGGGATCCGGAAAGTGCGGGCAGAAGATATTCCGCCGGGAACGGAGTGTATCCTCGTACTTGGCGGTGACGGCACGCTGATCCGGGCGGCGCGGGATACAGTAGCGGGCGGAATACCGCTGATCGGTGTCAATATGGGGACACTGGGCTATCTGTGCGAACTGGAGATCGATCATATCGAAGAAGCGCTGGATCTGATGATGCACGATCAGTACATGCTGGAGAAGCGCATGATGATCTGCGGGCAGAAAGAGACACAACAGGAATCTGCAGGAGAAAACAAGGTATTTCGTGCATTAAATGATATTGTCATTCACAGAACCGGCTCCCTGTCGCTGATCCGGCTGAACGTCTATGTCAACGGGCAGTATCTGCATACTTTTCAGGGGGACGGTATGATCCTGTCCACGCCGACCGGATCTACCGGTTATAACATGTCTGCCGGCGGCCCGATTGTAGACCCGAAAGCACAGCTTTTGCTGCTGACGCCGGTCAATTCCCATACGCTGACCCAGAAAAGTATTGTGATCGATCCGCAGGATGAGATTGTGGTCGAAGTGGAGAGCTGGCGCAGACCGCAGGAAGAGAAGGTAGAGGTAAGTTACGACGGGGATCACGGCTGCTGGCTGGGCGTCGGTGAACGTATCCGGGTCCGCAGGGCAGAGGAAAACGTAAAGATTTTAAAGCTCAGTACGGTCAGCTTTCTGGAAATACTGCGTAAAAAAATGCAGCCGTTTCATTAAGAAACTGGATGGAAATAACCTGTGACAGTTTCTTAGGGATGCGTGGTTTAAAAAGGCAGGGAATGCGATGAAGACTTCACGACAGGAAAAAATACTGGAACTAATCAGCAGATATGATATCGAAACACAGGAAGAGCTTGCGGCAAAGCTGGTACAGGAAGGCTATCCGGTCACACAGGCAACCGTATCCAGAGATATCCGCGAACTGAATCTGATGAAAGTATCGACGGAAAAAGGCAGGCAGAAATACGCAGCCATTGCGGAACCGCATAAGGATTTATCCAAATACATCCGTGTCTTCCGGGATGGATTCCGTTCGATGGATATGGCCCAGAACATTCTCGTCATAAAGACGATATCCGGTATGGCAATGGCAGTAGCTGCCGCGCTGGACGCGATGGAATGTCACGAGATCGTAGGAAGCATTGCCGGAGATGATACGATCATGTGCGCAGTCCGCACGGTAGATGATACCAAAGCGCTCATGAAGCAGCTGAGAAAACTCGTAGACAGCCGTTAGAAAAAAAGAACACACGCAGACAGCCGGTTTTGCTAAGGAACTGTAAATAAATGGGGGAAAGGAGGTAGTTACTGCGGCATGTGGCCGTAAGGCAGTAACAGCAGAGAAGCATTATGCTACACAATCTACATGTAAAAAATCTGGCGTTAATCGAAGAAGCAGAAGTAGATTTTTCCGAAGGGCTAAATATCCTCTCCGGCGAAACAGGCGCCGGAAAATCGATTATTATAGGTTCTATTGGGGCCGCGATCGGGGAAAAAGTATCCAGGGACATGATCCGCAAGGATGCAGACTATGCGCTGGTGGAGCTTATTTTTTCTGTGGATGAAAAGATACGTGAAAAGCTTATGGCAATGGATATTCCAATGGAGGATGATCAGGTCATCCTGACAAGGAGGATTTCCGGCGGCCGGCCGATTGCAAAGATTAATTCCGAGAGCGTTTCGGCGGCAAAGCTGCGGGAAGCGGCATCTCTTCTGATTGATATTCACGGCCAGCATGAGCATCAGTCACTGTTAAATGAAAAAAATCATCTGCAGATTCTGGATGCCTATGCCAAAAAAGAACTGAAAGATCTCAAAGAGCAGTGCGCAGAGGTATATGGCGGTTACGTCCGTCTGAAAAACGAACTGAAGGAAGCTTCGATGGATACCGAACAGCGGACAAGGGAATTGTCTTTTTTACAATACGAAGCAGAAGAAATCGAAAACGCGTCTCTGACCGTCGGGGAGGACGAAGAGCTGGAAGTCCAGTACCGCCGTTTTGCAAACGGAAAGCAGATTATGGGCAGTATCGGACAGGTTTATGAGCTGACATCAGAAAACGGCGCCGCGCAGATGACAGGACATGCCGTACTGGAAATCGCAAAAATTAGCGCATTTGATGAAACCATCAGCCAGCTGGAAGAACAGCTGACCCAGATCGACGATCTGCTCAATGATTTTAACCGTGAACTGGCCGGTTATATCGACAACGCGGATTTTGATGAGGAACGTTTTTACGAAATTGAAAAACGTCTGGATCTGATCAACGGCCTGAAAGCCAAATACGGCAGCACAATCCCACAGATTTTGTCACAATATGAAAAAAAGCTGCAGCGAATTGAAAAATTAAGTGATTATGATGTATATTTATCCGGTCTTTCGCAAAAACTGGAAGAAAAGGAGGCACAGCTGGAAGCAGTCTGCCGGAAAATATCAGATATCCGGAAAAAAGAAGCAGCCAGACTGGCCAGAAAGATCCGGTCTGCCCTGATTGACCTGAATTTTTTAGATGTCCGGTTTGAAATTTCCGTGACACAAAAAAAGGAATATACGGCATCCGGCTATGATGAAGCAGAATTTCTGATCTCTACAAATCCCGGTGAGCCGGTCAAATCCCTGACAAAGATCGCTTCGGGCGGTGAGCTGTCCAGAATCATGCTGGCCATCAAAGCAGTAT
>CANTHI010000101.1 GCA_947653505.1 uncultured Eubacterium sp. | reverse complement strand
ATGTCCCGGTCAGTGCAGGTTCAATTTCTAAATTTCCTTGTGTCTGAAATATTGTTTTCGCTGCAGATTCCACTTTGACAATGCCAAATTTTCCTTTCAGGTCCATCGAAAAATTAACTTTGAAAAATACATAGGGTGCAGGGGGAAGCGGGTATTCGAATAAAGTTTTCTCTTCCATCGAAACCCCTATCACAACGCCGCCTTCCATGAGGTCCAGCTTTCCTGACTACCTTGTCAACTGTAGTTGGCAAAAGACAGGTTTTATTTTGAATGCCCGGACTGCCAAAGAAAAATAGAATAGATTATTTCCATCGCATGTGATAAAATGAGTCACATATAAAATAATATGAAAAAAGGGGAATTTACTATGAAGATATTAATCATCAGACATGCAGACCCTGACTATGAGGCGGATTCTCTGACCAGTCAGGGCTGGAAGGAAGCGGGGCTGCTTGCGGAGCGTATTTCGGCTATGGAGATTGCGGAGTTTTATGTATCACCGTTAGGGAGGGCAAAAGATACTGCCAGTCTCACCCTGAAAAAGATGAACCGTAAGGCAGAGGAGTGCCAGTGGCTGAGGGAGTTTGCTCCGGCGATTCACCGGCCGGACAGGGAGGGCATGTCCATCACATGGGACTGGCTGCCGCAGGACTGGACGGTGGATACAGATTTTTATGATAAACAGGCATGGATGGAGCATACGGTGATGCGGGAGGGAAAGGTAGCGCAGGAGTATGACTGGGTGGTAACTTCCTTTGATGAAATCCTGGCGCGCCACGGTTATGAGAGAGAGGGCAATTATTACCGGGTAGTGCATGGCAATATGGATACGATTGCGTTTTTCTGTCATTTTGGACTGGAGTGTGTGCTGCTCAGCCATCTGATTGGCGTGTCGCCGATGGTGCTGTGGCACGGGACCTGTGCGGCGCCGTCTTCGGTGACGACGATTGTATCCGAAGAGCGCAGACAGGGGATCGCTTCGTTTCGCATGAGCAGCTTTGGGGATGTTGCCCATTTGTATGTGGCAGGGGAGCAGCCTTCGTTTTCCGCACGGTTTTGCGAGCGCTTTGAAAATACGGATGAGCGGCATGATTAAAGGCGGATAACAGAAAATAGCAGATAAGGAACTGCTTACAGTTCCTAAGTCATGACAGGAAACCAGATATGAAAATAAAGATATCAGTGAGAAATCTCGTGGAGTTTATTCTGCGCAGCGGTGATATTGACAACCGTGGTGCGGGAGGGATGCAGATGGAGGCCATGCAGCGGGGCAGCCGGATACACCGGAAGCTGCAAAAGAAAGCAGGGCCGTTATATCATGCTGAGGTTCCGCTAAAAATGGAATTTGTGGAAGATACGTATACGATCGTGCTGGAAGGCAGGGCGGATGGCATTTTTGAATCAGATACGGGTACTGCGGTCGATGAGATCAAAGGCGTGTTTTTGGATGTAACAAAGCTGACAGAGCCGGTCCTGGTCCATCTGGCGCAGGCAAAGTGCTATGCGTTTATCTATGCTATGCAAAATGAACTGGAGCAGATTGGTGTCCGTATGACGTATGTCAATCTGGATACGGAAGAGGTGCGGTATTTTTATGAGCAGTATGATCTGAAAGAGCTGGAAGACTGGTTTCTGGCACTGATGAGGGAGTATCAGAAATGGGCACAGTTTCAGTATGACTGGCGGCTGGTACGGCAGGCTTCGGAAAAAGAGCTGGAATTTCCATTTCCGTACCGCAAAGGACAAAAGGAGCTGGCCGGGAGTGTTTACCGGACGATACTGCGGAAGAAAAATCTGTTTATCCAGGCGCCCACAGGTACCGGAAAGACGGTCACGACGCTGTTTCCGGCGGTGAAAGCAGTCGGGGAGGAGCTGGGAGATAAGATTTTTTATCTGACGGCCAAGACGATTACAGCGGCAGTGGCAAAAGAGACGCTGGATATTTTTTATGCGAACGGGTATCGGGCGAAGACGGTGCAGATTACGGCAAAAGACAAACTTTGCATGATGGAAGAGACGGTTTGTAATCCGGATGCCTGTCCGTATGCAAAAGGGCATTTTGACAGGGTAAATGATGCCGTGTACGAGCTTTTACAGCATTCAGATGTATTTACAAGAGAGGTGCTGACCAGACAGGCAGAAAAACATCAGGTCTGTCCGTTTGAGCTGTGTCTGGATACAGCGTCGTGGGCGGACAATATTATTTGCGATTATAATTATGTCTTTGATCCGAACGTATATCTGAAACGTTTTTTTGCGGAAGGAATCCGTGGTGATTATCTGTTTCTCGTTGATGAGGCGCATAATCTGGTGGAACGCGGCAGGGAAATGTACAGTGCCTGTTTATATAAGGAAGATTTTCTGACCGTGAAAAAGCTTGTAAGCAGACGCAGCCCGAAGCTGGCGAAAGAGCTGCAAAGGTGCAACCAGATTCTGCTTGGCTACAAGCGGGAGTGTGAGCAGTTTCAGTATCATGAAAATATTTCGGAGTTTGTATTTGCGCTGATGCGGCTGGCGGGTGAATATGAGATTTTTCTGCAGAAAAACCGTGAATTTGAAGACAGGGATACGGTACTGGAGCTGTATTTTCAGATCCGGAACTTTTTGCAGACGAGTGAAGGACTGGATGAAAATTATGTGATTTATTCGGAGCATGAGAAGGAACGGTTCCGAATCCGGCTGTACTGCGTGGATCCTTCCGGCAATCTGCAGCAGCGGCTGGATAAGGGACGCAGTACGATCTTTTTTTCGGCGACACTTCTGCCGATTCAGTATTACAAGAGCATGCTGAGTACGAGAGAGGATAATTATGCAGTATATGCAGAGACGGTTTTTCGCCCTCAGCAGCAGCTGCTGTTAATTGGCGCGGATGTGACGAGCAGATATACCCGGCGCAGTGACGGACTGTATGAGCGTATGGCAGCGTATATTTACGAGACCGGACTGCAGAAAAAAGGGAATTATATCGTCTTTTTTCCTTCGTATAAAATGATGGAGGACGTGTATGACAAATTTCTGGCGGTCAATCAGGCGCGGCTTGATTGTCTGCTGCAAAGAAGCGGGATGAGGGAATCTGACCGTGAGGAGTTTCTGGCTGAATTTGCGGCTGCGCGGGAGCAGTCTATGATCGCTTTTTGTGTGATGGGCGGGATATTCGGGGAAGGGATTGACTTAAAAAAAGAGCAGCTGATCGGCGCGCTTATTATCGGAACCGGACTGCCGCAGATTGGCAATGAGCGTGAGATTTTAAAGCAGTTTTATGACCGGCGCTCGGGAAATGGATTCGATTATGCTTACCGCTATCCGGGTATGAACAAGGTGCTGCAGGCGGCTGGACGGGTGATCCGCACGGTTTCGGATGTCGGGGTGGTTGAGCTGCTGGACGACCGGTTTTTGCGCCGTGAATATCAGGAGCTGTTTCCGAGAGAATGGAGCAGCTATGAGATATGCCATGTCGGGAATGTGGCCGGGAAGCTGCGGCAGTTCTGGGAAGAAACTGGTAAGAACAGATAACTTCAGTAGATAATTCCTCATGCATGTGATAGAATAAAAACACAGGATGAGGGGTCAGCTTACAGGCGGCCAGAGTGGCCGGAGTAGTCAGAGTGATCAGATAAGATCAGAGTGGCCGGAGTAGTCAGAATGATTAGATAAGATCAGAAAGATCAGATAAGATCAGAATGATTAGATAAGATCAGAAAGATCAGATAAGATCAGAGTGATTAGAATGGAAGAAATCGTAACGTACAGATATAATATAACAAAAATAACTTCGATAGAAGACTTTGCGGCTGTCAGGGGCAGATACGACAATCATGGTAAGGACGTGTATTTTGCGCATCTGTCCGGACAGGGTGTGGATGTGAAAGAGCAGCTGCGCCGTGTGGAGGAACAGCTGTCCGGACAGATGCAGGCAGGAACGGTCTTTTACCGCAGGATCTGCGGATTGCCGGTATTAAAGGATGCGGATGATGTCTGGTATTATACGCAGTGCTATGATCGATGGAGGGCGCGGCAGCAGGAAGGGCTCTGTACAAAAGTGGGCTGCGGTGCGCTTGCTGTCCAGCTTGGTGCGGCATGCAGGAAGACACTGGAGGCTTATCAGCAGGAAAAGGCATCCATGACGGAGACGATCCGGAAAAATTTTGCGGTAAAGCTGTTGTACTGGTTTGACCATGTCTGTGATGGACTTTCGAAATGGAGCGGCAGCAGCTGCATGAAAATTGTTGCAGATGATACCGGGAAAGAACAGGAATACCTGTTTTATTATTTTCTGACACTGACCGGGTGCGATGTCCTGCTCCTGCAAAGCAGTGGAAATCTGTCTGCAGGAAGCTGCCCGGAGCAGATGAAACAGATGCGGAGCAGATTTTGTCAGGAGATAAGAGTATCCTGCGTGGAGACAGGGCTGTCCAAAACGGCAGCATCCTGCGTGGAGACAGGGCCGTCCAAAACGGCAGCATCCTGCGTGGAGACAGGGCCGCCCAAAACGGCAGATGCGGGTAAGATTGTGGTGAAGATTCCGCAGCGGAACAGGAAAAAGCAGCGGCGGGTAAAAAGCTTTGAGGAGCTGGCGGCGCTTGCTTCCTCAATTGTTCTGATTCTGGTTCATGACCGGCGTGGAGAGGTGATCTCTACCGGATCGGGGATTATGGTCGGACGGGATGGCTATCTGCTTACGAATGACCACGTGGTCAGAGGCGGGGCTTCCTATTCTGTGCGGATCGAAAATGATGAACAGGTATATCATACAGATGAACTGATTAAATACCACACGACGCTGGATCTGGCGCTGCTGCGCATTCAGCGGCGGCTGGCACCGCTGCCGGTTTATCAGGAGCCAGAACCACTGGTCCGCGGGCAGGCGGTTGCCGCGATCGGAAGTCCGCTTGGGCTGTTTAATTCGGTTTCGGATGGGATTATTTCCGGGTTTCGTACAATCAATGGGGTTCATATGATACAGTTTACCGCGCCGGTTTCTCCGGGCAGCTCCGGAGGGGCAGTATTGAATCTGTACGGAGAGGTCATCGGTATCTGTACGGCCGGATATGAGCGGGGACAGAATATTAATCTGGCTGTCGGATATGAGAGTATCAGCCTGTTTTTGCAGGGCTTTTGGTCATAAATAAAAAATCAGATGATGTTAAAAATTGCGTGAATGAAGGTGACAAAGGTGTTTGGGCATATAACAATTCACAAACTGGACGACTTTTTTAAAACTCTGAACGAACGGGAACGCGCGGGCGTTTATTTTTACAGAATTAACGGATATTCGCAGGAAATTGACAGACTGATCCGCAGGTATTATGAAGCGGCACGCAAATGCGGCGTCATTATCGAAGGAAAGCTGCGCAATCCGGATGAAAAAAATCTGGCTTATTATCAGGAAATCATGGGAACGTCCTTTCAGCTAAGTACCGGATTTATCGGAGCGGGACTAAAAAAATGGCTGCCGCGGATGAATGACCATCAGCGGGAAAATGTGGCGCTTAGTCTGTATGACGCCCTGTTTTTGCTGCAAAAGGAAGGCAAGACGGAGTACATGCTGAAAAATGCGTATATCAAATGTATGTGCTGGCTGTATTACCGGTTTGAGCGGATCGTGAACCAGCTGGGAGAAAATAACGTGCCGAAGATATTGTATGAAGGAACGGTGAGCCAGTATGAGCTGATGATTCTGTCCATTCTGTCAAATGCCGGCTGTGACGTGCTGCTGCTGCAGTATGCGGGAGATGCGGGATATTTAAAGCTGGACGGGCTGTCACAGTGTTCGGAAGAGCTGAAAACAGACGGAATGCAGCCGTTTCCGCAGGGATTTTCCCTGCAGCAGATACGGGAAGAGATGCAGGCTGCCGCGAACCGGGAAAGGCTGTATGGACAGCGTCCGAAGCGTTCCAATTGTACGAATGCATGGATTTCGGGCAGCGGGCTTTCGGACATTCAGAAAAAAGTCTCTGAACGGGGAGCAGATCCGGCGTTTTTTTATAACTGTCTGATCCGGATCAGCGGTGTGGAAGATAAGCTTTCCTATGCCAGTGAGCTGTATCAGTTTTCCGTCGGATTAAAAAACAGCGGCAGGCAGGTGGTGATCGTCAATGAAGCTCTGGGACGTCCTTCGACGGAGGAAATTGCGGCGGTACGAAGGAAGCATTATACGAAGCCGGACGATCTGATTCTGGATCTGTCGTCGAATCTTGTGTATGCGGCGCAGCCGGAATTACAACGGATGATGGTACGGGCATTTGTGGACGTGCTGCTGATGGAGGCAGATGCACAGGGAGGCACGCAGCTGAATCTGAACCGGCTGACCAATCAGGCAGTTTATATATTGTGCTGGCTCAGGCGGTATCAGGGAACACTGTTCGCGGGCTGGAAAGAGACGGATATTGGCTGTTTTATTTACATGGGCGGGTGTAAGGACGAAAATGAAGCGTTGTTTTTAAGCTTTCTGGCAAGGCTTCCGGCAGATGTGCTCGTTTTGTGTCCGAAAGGACCAGGCAGCTGCTGTCTGAAAGACCGTCTGCTGTATGAGATTCATTACGAACAGTCGCTGGATATAAAGACTTTTCCGCAGGAGCAGACAGACGTCATGATCGGAACGGCGGCCTACCACGCGGAGCGGGAGCTGGATACGCTGATGTATCAGGACAGCGGGATGTACCGGGACAGACAGTATGAAAAAGCGCATACGGTGATTCTGCAGACGATGTATGAAGAAATCGGTATTTTGTGGAAGGAAGAAGTCCGCTACAGGCCCAGCTTTAGCACGATCGAAGATGAGGTGCATATTCCGGTGATCTTCGCAAAGGTATCCGGGGTCAGAGACGGTCTCGTACCACAGTACTGGAAGTCGGTCAGAGAGCTTGTCACAGAGGATACGTTTGTGATAAAGTCCGCGCCGTTTATCGATCCGGCAGCTCCGAATCCGATGCGCGCCTGTGCCGCAGAGTTTTATAAAAATGGCAGGCTTTTGAAAGAAAAGATCAAATCCCATGCCAGTTATCCGTACGGATATCTCAGGGAAGAAATTCAGGATTATATTCTGGATAAGATGAATCTGCTGATCGGACAAAAGGTCATCCGCGGGACATTTGAGAACGGAACCGAGTATGCGGTCATAGCGACGGTACTGAATCTGCCGAAGGAAATCGTAAGACTGATCCAGAAATTTGACTTTACGAAAAAAAATCCAAAGCTGCTTTATATCCATACGACCGAGCAGATGATTTCACTGGAAGATGCGATACTGACGGCATTTTTAAACCGGATTGGTTTTGATATTGTCTTTTTCGTGCCGACGGGATATCAGAACGTGGAGAAATATTTTAACCGGAAGCTCATGGAGGAACACCAGATTGGGGAGTATGTATATGATCTGCATGTACCGAACCTGGACAATCCATTGTTTAAACCGCGTACATCGTGGCGTGAGAAATTATTTAAGAGAGGAAAATAAAAATGGGATTAGATTTTAGTAAAACAGCTGCAGCAGTACCGCAGGACATGCAGGCAGAAGCAAAAAATGAAATCGAGATTGTAGAAAAGTATGATATTGTGGCGGACAGGGAGCAGATGAATGCGACGCTGACCGGTTCACAGGAAGTAGATGCGCTGACCAGCACGATCGAGGTGAACAATCTGGAGACGATTGTTTCATTCGGAGCGGAAGTGGCAGAAGAAATCTCCAAAGCGTCGGATGTCGTATTAAACAGTATGAATATGTCACAGATCGATGACTCCAGCCAGATGCTGAACACACTGGCAAAAATTATGGATCAGTTTGATATCGAAGAATTGCAGGAAAATCCGGGCCGTTTTAAAAAATTATTTGGAAATATGAGAAAACAGCTGGAAAAAATACTGGATAAATACCATACGATGGGGGATGAAGTAGATAAAATCTACGTACAGCTCAAACAGTATGAATCAGAAATCAAACAGTCGAACCGGAATCTGAACCAGATGTTTGAAGCGAATGTTAATTATTATCATGAACTGGTACGGTATATTCTGGCCGGAGAGCAGGGATGCAGGGAGCTGCAGGACTACATCGCGCAAAGGGAAGCTGATATGGCGGCGACAGGAGATACATCCATACAGTTTGAGCTGACAGGCCTGAATCAGGCGCTGATGATGCTGGAGCAAAGAACGCAGGATCTGCGTACGGCTGAAAGCGTGGCAATGCAGTCGATTCCAATGATAAAAACGATGGAATTTAGCAATATGAATCTTGTACGAAAAATCAATTCTGCATTTATTATTACACTTCCTGTTTTTAAACAGGCGCTGGCGCAGGCGATTATGCTGAAAAGACAGAAAGTGCAGGCAGAAGCGATGTCCGCGCTTGACCAGAAGACAAATGAGCTGTTAATAAAAAATGCCAGAAACACTGTCGAGCAGTCAAAATATACCGCGCAGCTGGCGTCCGGCAGTTCTATTAAAATCGAAACGCTGGAGACGACATGGAAGACGATCGTATCCGGAATCGAAGAAACAAGACAGATTCAGGAACAGGCAAGAAAGCAGCGGGTAGAAGATCAGGCACGTCTGGAAACGATCCGGCAGGAATTTAACCAGATGTACCATATGCCGGAGAAAAAGTAGGCAGATGGATGTATTTTTTACAGATCTGGACCGTACGCTCATTTATTCGTATAAACAGGAGATTGGAAAAGAAAAACGCAGTGTCGAGCTCTATCAGGGGCGTGAAATTTCATTTATGACGGAAAAAACGTACCGTCTGCTGCTGGAAGTAAAGAAATGGATGTGCATCGTTCCGGTTACAACAAGAACAATGGAACAGTACAGCCGGATTGATCTGGGGATTGGACCGGTCCGGTATGCCCTTGTCTGCAACGGCGGGGTGCTGCTTATCGATGGGAAACCGGAGCAGCCGTGGTATGAGCAGTCGCTGCGTATGGTGGAAAACAGTCAGGAAGAGATGGAACAGGCGGTCCGGTATCTGGAGCAGGAAAAGAGCAGGAACTTTGAGATCCGGCTGATTCAAAATCTGTTTGTATTTACCAGATGCCAGTCTCCGCAGGAAGCCGTGCAGAGGCTGACGCAGGCATTGCAGCCGTGTACTACGGATGTGTTTACAAACGGGGAAAAAGTATATGTCGTTCCTAAAAAGCTGAATAAGGGAATGGCTGTGGCCAGATTTGCACAATACTGCGGTACAGGGATGAGCGCCGCAGCCGGAGACAGTATGTTTGATCTTTCGATGCTGGCGCGGGCGGATCTTGCAATGGCACCTGCAGGATACGGGCAGGCAGGATGGCGGGCGGGGAACATACACGAAATGGCAGGGGAGAATGTGTTTTCGGAAGAGCTGCTGGAGTTTTTGCTGGAGCGTATTTGTGCGAATTAAAAGGCGGTGTACATAAAGTGCTACATGGGGGACCGGTCCCATAGGAGTGGATTTAAGCGGGAAAAATACAACAATTTACATAAAAGTGTTATATTTTGGCTGCACGGACGCTGGATGAGGGAAGCGGCCCTGTTTCATTGTTCCGGTTTCCAGAATGTAAGAATCTCTAAGTATTCTGC